>NZ_JBNNMG010000074.1:0-24973 GCF_050272555.1 Lysinibacillus sp. NPDC047702
GGTTGGCGGACCTTTCAGTGTGTCTTTAGACATGGGCCAGTACCCCAGCGTTTCACGCGTAGAGCAAACCACCAGTTAGACTGGTGGTTCTGATTTGATTCATTGGATGAAAAATTCCTATTCTGACATTCCAGTGTTGTTAGTAGTGCAAAAAATATAAATCGTCACTTACATTGGTATTATAATGAAGTATATTTTTGAGAAATGATAGATGGTACTGGAAAACTTATCTTAGGACATTCAAGTACACCAGCTACACTTACCACAAATGTGTATGTTTGTTTATCTGTATCATACTCGATAGTGTGAACTTTATTGACAGTATGTCCTAAATTATTTGGATGTGTTGAATCAATGAATTGATAGTTAAGAATTTCAGAAACTAACTGTTGACTTTGTTTGTTAAACTCTTCTTGCTTTAAAGAATAAGGAAGAAAATCTGCTAAACCATAAAATAATTCGGATGACCTAGGAGTTGTAAGAACTTCTTTAAATGTTGGCAAAAACGTAAAAAAGTTTTCTGAACCGCTATTCTTATTGACGATGTCGATAGTATAGTCAGCTTTGAATAGTTGTGCAGCTAAACCATCAACTAAAGCTTCAGAAATATTATCTGGATTTTCCCATTTCATATGTATTTCACCTCCTTTTTTATAGCAATATTATACAGTAAATAAAAGGAATTATTTTAGTGAATTTCGATGATGTTGAAGATAGTAACAGAATATTCTATTCAATGTAAAACAGTGGTACTTGCATTCATATGGCAACGTTCTTGGCTTTAGTGATAAAATGCTAACTGGGTAGCTACAAACTTTGTAAGCATGATAATTTTTTTGTATTTATTCTTAAAGATGTGAATAATTATATACTAAATCTCCAAGTGATTTCTTTGTTAAATTTAAAAAATTATTCCAATTTTAATTAGAAAATGTATAATAACTAATAGGTGATTTAGCCCTATACGGGTTGACATGAGTAAAAAAAGTGATGAAAATTTTAATTAGTGGGGGTTCCTATTTAATGTAGTTAATCTTTTTGGTCACTTTCATCTTGATGACCTGTATAAGCAGGTATCGATTACGCCTCAGTAATTGCGTCCGAATTTTTTCGAGCTAGCTCAAAAAGCTTCACTTCAAAATCTGTGACATCCGCTGAATAGGAAAAAACGCAATAAACTTGCCCCATAGAGGTGGAAGTATTCTGTACCTGACGCTTACTTTCCGTACAAAAAGATTTGTTGCTGTCACATTGCTTTCGCACAGCAAATATTTGTTGCTGTCGCAAAGTAAAAATTTGTTGAATCAAGATAAATTATATTTAAAGGAGATAACTACTTGAAATTTAAAGTACTAGTAACACTAACATTCATGGCATTATTATTAGCATTTTCATTTAAGGCTGATATTGCTATGGCAAATACCTTTAAAGAAGTGAGAACTATCAAAGGTTTAAAAACCAATGTTTATGAAAAAACTGATGGATCATCTAAAATATTAGATAATCCTACAGCTGGAACTTTAGTATCGTTGATAAGTAAGGATTATAGTTTTCCTTTTGCTCATATAACCTATATGAATAGTGATATGAAAATAATAAACGGATATGTTTATGATTTTGTACTTGACTATCCTAAGCATACGATTAAGGTAGCTAGTTCTAAAAGTGGCTTGGTTGTAAAGGAGGCACCATCATCAAACAGTAATACAGTTGCTACTTTACAGCATAAAATGGTTGTGAAGGATTTTGGTTCTGTAGGCAATGGATGGTCATATGTACAGTATGGGAATGTGATAGGTTATGCTGCAACAAACTTCATGAGCGAATCTAAGCCTATAACTAAATATGTATTAACGCATGGTCTTGTAGTTAGAAATATTGCAAGTCCTTCAGGAAGTAATGTGAAAGAATTAATGAAGTACGATGAAGTTTTAGTCCATTCAACTGTTGCAGGATGGTCATATATTACAAGCTCAATTTATGAAGGTTATGTAGTTGATTCTCATTTAACTTCAAAATATCCATTCACCTCTGATACGTCCTCTAATTCAAGCAGTGGTGAGTTATGGATTTTTAGATTTATCACGGATTAGTGATTTAATAAAAAATCTTATTTGTTCAGACTTTGTTGAGCATGATTTAGTAATATGTAAGTAGGTAACCAACCTAAAAGGGATCAGCTACTCGATATTCATGAGTAGCTAGTCTTTTTTATTTTGGGTATTTTCTATCTCTATGAAAAAGGAAAGACAAAAAGTGTTGCTTGAATATATACAATACAAAGCTCCATAACTTCAGAGTTGTTTAGAAGGCTGTGATAATATAATTATGTCAAAGGTTTACGAATAAGAGAGCACGCATAAAAAAGTCCATGTACTTAATTTTTTGTAAATGGACTTTTTGCATTTTTTTCACTTATGTGTATATTCTTTTAATAATTTATAGCATACCTTCTTGGTCAATAGATGAAAGGCTGAGAAAATTGTATTAGTGCATCATTTTTTTTATTTGCTTTATTTCATTATTCAGTTCATCAATTTGTTTTTGTAATCTTTCAATGTCGTTATTCGTGTTATTACTTTCGTTTAATTCCTCATCTAAAGCTAGCCCTGCAGCAATGGTTGCGATTGCGTCGCCAAGAGTTGTAATGGCACTACCAATCAGGGCAAGTTTAGCCGCTTGGTTTTCTGATTTTGGAAGTTGATTCTTGGGAGTTGATTTTTTATTGTTCATCATTTTTTCCTCCATACAGAAATGGTTTTCTATACAATTTATGCATATGCTGAATGACTTGTGCAGGGTCTTAAAATGAATAAAAAGAGGTCACTCTTGAGAAGTGACCAAAGTAGAATATTGAGGATGTGTTTCTAACTGAAGGTATGAGCAAAGATGGAAGTTAGTTGGGTTTATTATCATTATATGAGTGTGCAAAATAGTTAATTAGGTATTAGCCATTTTGTATTAAATATCTCTAGCACTTTTAAACATGGAAGGCACAGTCCAATAAGTCCCCATTCGCCATAGCCATTCAAATGGACCAAATCGAAAGAATTTTAGCCAAAGCTTACTAAATAATAATTGAATGATATAAATGCCTAAACAGATCCATAAAGATTGGATGTAGCTTATATTTCCAATTAGCTGAAAAGCATTGCCTACAAATAAAATGAGTGCTGTTTGCCCTAAATAGTTGGTAAGAGCCATTCGTCCATATTCTTTTAAAGGAGAAAGCACAATTTTAAAGAAGGGAAGCTGCAGTAGAAGTATAATTAACCCTACGTAAAATGCAGAAACAAATGGGCTAAATTGTAGTCCTATTAAAGCAAACTGTTCAATATTTGTGATATGCTCTGAAAATTTTTCCTCAGATAACGAGTCGAAATCAACAATCGCATTTGGTACATAATGCCATTGGTAAAGCCAGCCACCAATGCTAATGAAGAACATCATTATCGTAAAGACCATAATCTTTTTTCGCTTTACACTAATATGTTCAAAAATACGATATTGTCCAGCAGTTAACCCAAGTAATATTAGTGGAAATGGCATTGCGATTTTTATACCGAAAAAAGCTGTTATAGCTAGCAATATAAGACCTATTGTCAGATTGATTTCCTTTTGTGCTTTATAAAATGGCAAAGCTAATAAACCAAATATTGCGTATACCGTTAAGACCTCTCCAGGATGGAAGAAAGCGTGTACAAGTCCAATCAGAAATAAAAGTATAATTCTTCTTATAAATAATAAAAACGCCTTTTCATTTTTCGCATGAGCTCTGGCTATAAAAATAAAGAAACCCACACCAAATAGAAATGAAAAGATAGTGAAAAATTTCCCTTCGACAAAAAGCATTAGTATATGATAATACGCAATATCTATTGACATCTTGGGTGCTTCAATCCAAAGAAGTCCAGGAATATTTACAAGAATAATGCCCAATAATGCAAAGCCTCTTAAATAATCTAATGTATCAATTCGTTTGTTCAAATCAATTGGTTGCAATATGATCTCCTCCTCTATACAAAGTATAGTGGAATAGCATGCAATGTAGTAATGATGAATGTTACGTGAATCTTACAAATTCGTTATCTCCAGCTCTATGCTTGTGGATACAAGGTTAAAATATCATTTGCCTGCTGTCGTAAGTTTTCAATTAATGCTTGCGGCTCTAAAATTTTTGCATGTACACCAAGTCGATAGAAAATGGAGCTAATAAAATGAAGCTCTCCTTTGTCAATTAGAGAATCAATATAGCCTGACCCATCTTCTTTTGTAACAACCAAATCTTCAAAGCTAGGTACACTTTTACATTGTCGGACACCTTCATTGGTTAATTGTACATGTAGTCGAATGGGGTGCTTAATGTCATAAGTGCTGTTAAACCATTGCTGCAAATTTAAAAATTCCTTGCTATTGTTTTCATATTCGATGATGGCGTGTATTCGGTCTACTCGAAACAGAAGAATTTTTTCCTTTGTTAAATCAAAGGCAGGCATATACCATAGTCCATCTTGTGCATAGATACCAAGTGGATGAACATATTTCATGGTGATGCCTGTTTTTGATGCATATTGAAACCGTAAATGTTTATTGTCAATGGCTGCTTCTAAAACATCTTTTAATAAAGGTGTCTCAATTGATCTTTTAGGGCTCCAAAAGGCGACATAGGACTGAAGCTTATCCACCTTTTGCTGTGCATCCTTTTGTAGAGAGCTGTATAATTTGCGTGAAACAGAGTGGATTTCTGTCTTGAAGGGTAAATCTCGATAATAATTAAAGGCTTGAAACGCAAAGAATATCGAAACCGCTTCTTCTTCAGTAAATAAAATTGGGGGAATCAGCCTGCTCGACAGCACTGTATAGCCGCCATTTCGTCCTTGTTCCGCATAAATAGGTAAGCCCATATCACTTAAATCAAGCATATAGCGGTGAACTGTTCGAATGGAAATGTTAAATTCATCAGCAATTTCTTGTGCAGTAAAAGTTTTTTTGGCGCTGACAAACACAAGAATATCTAATAATCGTTGGGCTTTAGACATATTTTCACCTTTTTCTTTAATCATGCCAACAGTTGTCATGTTTTACGTTTAGTATAGTGATTGTTAATGATTTTAGCAAAAAAAAGGGAGCTGAAGAGATATGCCAAGGGAGATAATTTTATTTATTGCAACTAGTTTAGATGGATTTATCGCAAAAGAAAATGATGATTTAAGATGGCTAGAGGAAGCAGAAGGGGAAGGTGATAATGGTTATTCGGATATGTATCAATCCATCGATACCATTATTATGGGCAAAAGAACGTATGATTATATTGTGGAGCATATGGAGCCATTTCCGTACCCTGATAAGAAATGTTATGTATTTACAACGACTGAAAATGGGGAAAATCAACATGTTGAATTTGTGAAGGGTGATATTGTTGCCTTTACAAAAAAGTTGAAGGAGCAGGATGGCTCAAAAATTTGGATGGTGGGAGGAGCAGGTATACTGGATGCGTTTATAAAGGAACAGTTCATTGATGAATTGATTATCACAATTACACCACATCTTTTAGGCTCAGGTATACCATTGTTTAAAGCACATAATCCATATCAAGAATTCCAGCTTATTCAAACACAGCGTTACGGTCAAATGGTGCAATTGCATTATAAGCTGAAAAACTAAATGGTCAAGGGACTCTTTGTGAACACTACTAAGTCAAATGAAGGTGATTTCCGTTCCAGGCTACTCGCTTTCCAGTGGGCGAGCGACGAGCCGCTTCCTGCGCTGACGCTCCGTGCAGGGTCTCGTCTGTCTCGCTATCCCACGGGAGTCGAGTAGCCTTGCACTCCAATCTGCAATAGTGTAGAACTTTAAATATTTTCTTCCCTCAAAAGTAAAGTAAAAGTATGTTACTCACCATCATTAAATGGATATAATGGACAATTCTATAGTTGTTGCCCTACACTTTATGTATAGAATCACTTTGTTGCTTTACATAAAGCCACTTATTGCTACCGCTCTACTTTCGCATTGAAAAATGCTATCAAATCTACATTTTTTGCGCAAAATAGTGATGGTTAAGACTTCAATTTATCACTATACATTTATGTGAAATGCCAATGAAAATACTATGAGCAATGGTTGATTGGAGTGTAGACTGAGTGACTCCACGGGGATTCAGCGTCGCAGATGAGACCCTGGAGCGAGCAAAGCGAGTGAAGCGGCTCATCGGACGCCCCCAGGAAAGCGCTCAGTCGGAACGGAAATCAACCCCTCGTTTTGAAAAAGGGCTATATTTTTTAATTTGTCACCGTGATGTCATTGACATAATAGTATTTCAACAACATGGAAAAAAGAGGCATAATGCCTCTTTTTTAATTCATAAAGGATTGATAGATTTCTCCAATGATTCCCTTCATTTGATGTATTCCTGTATCTGTATTCGTCATAATAATTAATCCTTTTTCTAAATATGGATAAGCTACCAGCATACATTGAAAACCAACACCCCAGCCAAGTGAGGAAAACTCAAGCATCTCCTCCTGGCCATCGAGAAATACCCCAAGGCCTGTCCACTTTACACATCCCTGTGGCTTAAGTAGTTCTTTTATGTATGTAGTAGAGAGTCCTATTTTACTTTGCCCTTTTACAGTATTCAATACTTCCTGTACTAAAATAGCTAAATCAGAAGCGGAAGTCCATAGGCCACAAGCTGCAGGATACGGATAAATTGAATATTTTCCAGAAATAGGAGTGCCATTGTGATGGTGACCACAAGCAAGATTGCCCATATTCACCAAAGTTAAATTGTTAGCAAATAGGCTGTTTGTCATGTGCAAGGGCTTAAATATCAGTTCATCCATCAGCTCATAAAATGGCTTGCCTGTTGTATCCTCAATTAATAATTGAATGATACAAAAGCCTGTATCTGAGTAGTGAAATTCACTTTCAGGCTTAGAGGTAACCTTTATTGGCGTTGAGTAAAAAGATGTTTTTCCATTTAATAGTTCAAAAATTGCTGGAATTTTCTGCGAATCTTTTGCTGGCAAAAAGCTCTCTTCAGGGTCAACTATACCAGACTGATGACAAAGCAGGCTTCGTAGCGTTACTTTTTTTAGACTGGTGTATTCATTATCAGGTATTTGCCATGACGTAAGCCTGCTATTAACATCTTCATCTAAGTCCAAAATCCCTTGCTCCACCAATTTTAGCACTAATATGCTTGTGAAAAATTTACTAATAGAGCAAGCATTGAAAAGCGATTGGTCAGTAATTGGACGATTTGCTCCTGCCTCCATCAAACCATAGTGCTCCGTCCTAAAGATATGCCCTTTGTCAATTGTTACAATACTTAGTCCCGTAATATGATAATGCTCCATACGCTTTTTTATATCGATCATTTAAAATGCTCCCAATTTTTTCATTTATTATAGCATATAGACAAACGTATGTTTTGGTTAGTGAAAAAATTCCTCCCGTATAACGAGAGGAATTTAGGAGAAAATTTCAAACAATGTTATTAAGCATTTTTCTTTGTTCTCGTTGTACGTTTTCTTGGTGCGGGTTTCTTTGTTTTATCTAGTGAGGCCTGAAGTGCTGTCATAAGGTCTGTAACATTATCAGGCACTGGACGTTTATCGCTCGCTGAGATTGTATTCGTAGCTTTTTTCTCCTCTATTAGCTCCATTAAGGCATTTCGATAGTCGTCTGTGTATTTATCAGGATTAAATTCTGTAGTTAATTGATCTACTAGCATTAGGGCAGTCTCCAGCTCTTTTGGGACAACGGTTTGTTCACTAGGAATATTCGGTACATCGCTTACACTTCTAACCTCATCAGGATAATGGATAGTTTCCATAACTAAGGAATTTTGATAAACACGTACAATGGCCAACTGCTCCTTAGAGCGTATAATAATTTTGGCTACACCAATCTTGCCGGATTGCTCCAATGTTTGACGTAATAGCGCATAGGCCTTGCTACCAGTCGTGTCAGGCGATAAAAAATAGGTGCGTTCAAAATAAATCGGATCAATCTCCGTTAATTTGACAAAATCAATGATTTCTACAGCCTTATCTTCGTTTTCCTTGCGTAAGTTTTCTAACTCTTCTTGATCTAATACGACAAACTTATTTTTGGCATATTCATAGGCCTTGACGATATCTTCTTCTTTTACCTCTTGATTACAGCCTTCACAAACCTTTTTATAGCTGATAGGCGTATGACATTCTTTATGAAGCTGGCGTAATTTAATATCTTTATTTTCTGTCGCAGCATGTAGTTTCACTGGTATATTAACAAGTCCAAATGAAATGCTACCTTTCCACACTGTATGCATTTACGTCACCTCGTTTTTCTTACTATGATATATTTTCATTATTTTTATGTATCTTAAATGAAAATCAACAAAAACTGTTGGAAAAAGCAAATGAGGTGTTTGCGTTGAAACCAATGCTTTTAACAGAGGCACTTGACATACCTGAAGGAGATGAATGGCTTTATGAAACAAAATATGATGGTTTTAGATGTCTATTAAAATGGGACGAACAGCCAATGCTTACAAGCAGAAATGGCAATAACTTAAATCATTTATTTCCTGAGATTATTGCTTTTTGTCAGCACATTTCAGATCAAGTGAAACCTTTCCTGCCATTATTATTTGATGGGGAGCTAGTTTATTTAATCAATAATTATAAAAGTGAATTTTCGATTGTCCAAAAAAGAGGGAGGATGCAAAATGAAGAGGTGATTGCTGACCATGCTCACTCTTTTCCTTTTCATTTTATTGTGTTTGATTTACTAATCTATCAAGGCGAGGCATTAGCAAATCGCTATTTAAAAACACGAAAACAGCAACTTACTAACCTTTTTTTGACTTTAAAGCTTCCCTTAACGATAAACAATGAGGATCAGCATCCATTGCAAGCAATCGCTAGTACTGAGCATTATAAATCTCTTTGGCATGTCATAAAAGTGAACAATGGTGAGGGCATAGTTGCTAAGAAAAAATCAAGTAAATGGATGGAGGATACACGCTCTTCACATTGGCTAAAAATCAAAAATTGGCATTTTGTGACCGTTATCGTTACACATTATAATCATGGCAATGGTTATTTTCATGGGTCAGTGTATCTACAGCAACAATTAGTAGAGGTTGTCACCTTTAGGCATGGCATGACAGAGGAGGAACATAAGACACTCGTATCTTTTTTTCAAGCAAATGGTCAACGAAATAATGAAATTTGGCAGTTAGAGCCTTCTATTTGTATTGATATCGCCTGTATTGATTTTGATGGCAGCAAGCTGCGAGAACCAAGATTCTCTAAATTTCGCTTAGAGCTTGCACCAGAGGATTGTCAATGGCAGCATATGCTTCGCCAGTTGTTTCCAATACCAGAGACAGTAAGTATAACGCATCCAGATAAGCCTGTGTGGCCAGCGATTGGGGTTAACAAGGATAATTATTTGCACTATTTACAAATGATTTCTCCACATATCTTACCTTTTCTGCGTAATCGCCCTCTAACATTAATTCGTTTTCCGCATGGGGCTTCTGGTGAAAGCTTCTATCAGAAGAGTAGTCCTGAGAAAATACCTGATTTTGTGTCAACTGGTTGGATGGATGAAATTAATTATCTAGTTTGCAATAATCTTGAAACTTTATTGTGGCTCGGCAATCAGCTTGCTTTAGAGTTACACATTCCATTTCAAACATTGCAGACAATACATCCGACTGAGATTGTCTTTGATTTAGATCCTCCTTCAGTAGAGTATTTCTCACTTGCCATTAAGGGAGCACTTGATTTAAAGGAAATCATTGACTATTTTAAGCTACAATCTTTTGTTAAAACATCAGGAGGCAAAGGCTTACAACTTTATATTCCATTACCTGAAAACGTATTTTCCTATGATGAGGTAAGAATATTTACTGAATTTGTCTGTAAGTTTCTATGTGAGCAAAAACCGGATTTATATACGATAGAGCGATTAAAGAAAAATAGACATCAAAAATTGTATTTGGATTATATACAGCATGCGGAAGGAAAGACGATTATCGCTCCCTATTCCACACGTGGGAATGAAAAAGGGCTAGTAGCAACACCGTTATATTGGGAAGAGGTCCAGCCACAGCTAACACCAGATCTCTTTACAATTCCTGCTGTATTGGAGCGTATGAAAAAAGTAGAGAACCCTTTTAAGCATTTCCGTCAGATAGAGGAGGATCAGGATTTTCAATCAGTTTTAGAGCATTTAAAAAATTTATAGTGAAAAGTTAAAGCATCGGTGAGAGATCCGATGCTTTAGCCATAATTAGGACTGTTGTGCTTTTATTTTTTCTAGGTAATCCAGAATACCCATTGAGGAAACAATTGTATCAAACGGAATTGTTTCGTAGACTGGATGACTTGCTGGTATGCCGTTTTCCTTGAGATAGTTAAATAAAAGCTCTTTTAAACATGCATCTAAATAATGGACGTGTTCTTGGAAAATGCTTGATATCTCACTTGCCTTTTTCCCCTCAGCTAAAAAGAGCGGTGTCCAGTAGCGCACCTGACGATAGGCTTCCTTTGGATTTTTATATGCACCATAATGTCCGAAATACAATTCACTGGCATTCAGACTTTCATACAGCTGAATGGATTGCTCCATTGTTTCAGGATTGTACTGATTAGGAGAGGTTGATGGAATAATTAAATCAATCGCCTCACCATTCATTTCAGGATAACGGACACCAGTTGTGTCGCCTACAAACAGACCGTTTGTTGCGGAATAAAGCATGGAAACATGATGTTTTGCATGGCCCTCTGTATGATAGAAAGTTAGCTTGTGTTGCCCCAATTCTAATTCTTGCCCATGCCCAATTTCTGTTATTCGACTTGCATCGATTGGGACAATTGGGTCGAAAAGACGCTCAAACTCCTCCCCATAAACACTCTTTGCACTTGCTATTAGCCGACTAGGATCAATCATATGAGATACACCTCGTGGATGTACAACGAATGTGGCATTTGGACAGCTTTGTAAAAATAGCCCCGCTCCGCCTGCATGATCTAAATGGATGTGCGTGACGATCACATAGTCGATATCCTCTAATGCTATATTTAATTCATCTAACCCCTCTAAAATATATGGTACAGACGGGCTGGCAGACGTTTCAATTAGTGCAATTTTTTCATCTATCAGCAAATAAGAGCTTGTACGCTGTTCACGATTTAAATCATGTGTATCGATACAAAAAAAATTTGGTGCTATCTGTTGAACTCTAGACAATATAATTTCTCCCTTCGGATTCAAATTTGTGCAAAATATTCTCTTATAGGAATTTTTTAGCTACAAAAAGAAGTAGTTATACTATATAATAATAGAAAACTAAACTGAATGTCCATTCATTTTTAGGGGGAATTAATTAATGGAGAGAAGGATTCGCTATGATACACGAAAGGTTCATCGAGTTAATTTAGCTATTATTTCAATTTTAGCTATTCTAATTTGTGGACCTATGATTTTTTCAAAGGGAATTATGTTCTTATTTATTGGACTTACTGTTATTGCGTTAGCAGTAGGTAATTATTTTTTACCTATTAAAACGTATGTCAAAGGCTTTATTTTTGGCATGATTCCATCAAGTGTAGTTTTCACTTTATTTTTAATCGATAGCTTTTCATTAAATAAACATTATATTTTACTTTGTACAGTAGCCATTATTGCTCTATATTTTAAGAAGGAATTAATTGTATTCTTTGGTGTACTAACAAATATCAGTTTTGTCATCTTGTATATTGTCAATTCAAAATCCTTACTAGGGCCATTTGATGATATCACCGTTTTTATTACGCTATTAGCCATTATGAATGGCGTTATCATTGCCTTTTTTTTAATTGCCAAGTGGGGCAATGAATTGATTGAACATGCGGCAATTCAGCAAAATGAAGTAAAGGCATCCTTAGAGCAGCTACAAAAAACATTTCAGGAGGTTGAAAACAGTAGTCAAGCATTGGATGAGCATGTCACACAATTCCAACATACAATGCAGCGAATATCGACTTCAAGTAAGCAGATTCTCTTAGCTACTGAGGATATTTCTGCAAGCACTCAGCAAGAATCCTCTAGCTTACAAATGATTCACGGAACAATGAAGGAATCTGTCCATTTTGTCAACGAAACATTCTCTATTTCCAAGGAAACCGTCTCTAAATCTACAGATCTTCAAGTGGAGGTTTTAGCAGGATGGGAGAAAATGCAGGATGCAATGGCACAAATGGAAGTTATGAGTCATGCCATTGGTTCTACTGCTGAAACTGTCAATGAGTTACAGCTAAGTCTGCAAACCGTAGATAGCTTGTTACAGGGAATTCAGCATATTGCAGAGCAGACAAATCTACTGGCACTAAATGCAGCAATTGAAGCGGCAAGAGCAGGAGAGCATGGTAAAGGCTTTGCCATCGTTGCAGATGAAGTACGGAAATTAGCAGAAGAAAGTGCAGCCATTACAGTAAGCATTACGAATGTGACAAAAACATTGTTTGCAAAATCCACAGAGGCATATCAACGATCAGATGCTGGCGAAAAGGCGTTGCAGCATGGAGAGATGCTGTTACAGGATGTCAGCAAATTCTTGAATGTTTTAAAAGATTCATTTGCGATTTCGAATACGGATTTAACTAGAGGGATGACTGAATTGAGCAGTGCCATTTCACAGTTTGATAAAATACAGTCTCAAATAGAAAAACTGAATGAAATGACTGAGCAAAATGCAAATTCTACTGGTGAAATTCTACATTTCGTAGAGGATGAAAACAAAATGCTGGAAATGATGACGAACACTACAAATCGTATTCAAGCATTAAGTAATACGTTAAAGTTGCTCGTTACAAACAAGGAAGAAAGGTATTTATAGAATAAAAATACACACAGGAGGATAAAAATATTTCTTCTCCTGTGTTTTTATTTGAGAAAGAGAGGATTTTTATACAAAATACCGAATGAATATTAAACGGAGACATTAGAGATACTTATGGATCAATTGATGATTCGAATTGGTACAGACGAGGTTCTGGATATCCTTGCAATGTTGAATAAGCACCTAATAGAAGATAGCAACAAGACAATCCAATGAATATGGAACAATTATAAGGGAGAATTAAAAACTTTATCAATACGAATTATTTTTATTTCTATTCGGAAATCAAGTAATTGGCTATGCATTAGTGAATCCTACTAAGAAGACCTTGTATATACAGCAATTTTTTATTTGTCGTAGCTGTAGGGGAGAGGGCTATGGCAAATTAGCATTTATGAAACTACTTGATACAGTGGAAACAGTAAATATAGATATCGAATGTATTGGAATACAAAAGGTTATTCATTTTGGCAATCATTTGGATTTAAAGAAAGAAGTATTTATATGAGATTGAGAGATGATTTAAATGAAGTAAACTGAAATCCCCTATTGTCATTTTAGAATTTCAACGATCAGAGTTTGTGATTCAAATGTCGCTACTTGTTTAATAATCTGCGAATAAGCCAATCCTGTAAGTAAAAGGAGTGGTTTGTCTGGAAAACAGATTTTTTATAGGTGTTGTAAATGGCTGTATTTTAAGTGCAATTTTGTGGATATCTATTTATGGGTGGATTCGAATAATTAAATATTTATTATAGGGTAAAATTTTAAACAAAAAGCTGCGGTTTAATGTTTAACTTTAGAGGGAATCCCTACCTTTTGTCGTATTAGCAAAGATGAAAGGGCGCCAAAGGTTTCTAAGAATACGTGCTATTTTTGTAAACGTAAAGTGCCGGATTTACGTACATATTTTAATGATAATCATAAAAAAATTAAGGTGTGTTCTTTCTGCATTGAATATGCAGAGAGGAGGGCTTATTGTAAATAGTATAAATTACAAAGTTCTGGAAAAGAATCGAAATTTGTTCAGATTTTGTATAGAGCCATATGGTAATCTATTCATGTCGAGGGATGCGAAAGCAAACTAACACGCACAAATAGACCAGGCTCTCAATTTTAGTAGAGCCTGGTCTTTCCTATATTTTTAATGAAATTAAATTTTTTATAGAGACTTAAATCAATTGGAAAGTGATTGGATGGGATTAGTATGAAAGCAGGAAATAGACATAATCGTCTATTTCCTGCTTCATTGCTTTTAATTTAGCTTTATGTTTAGCTTTTGGAATCGAGTAAAACTGCTCGTATCGACACATTCTACATGAACAGTGAATTTTACCTTTGCTTAATGTACCACGTACTGGCATGTGATAATTTTCTCGTAAAAATACATTTTTTAAAATGAAACATTTTTTTCGAATTACTCGCTCTCTCTGATGGCGAATATAGGCTTTTGATCGATTTTTCATAAACTATCAGCTCCCTTGAGAAACCCAAGCTTATAGGGAGAGTCAAGGGATGTAATAGCACTCCCTACAAGCTCGGTATTGAGCTGAAAGTTTGGATTAATTGACGCATACCATCATTCCTTTTACAAAATTATAACAAAATTAAATTTCCAATGCATTAGTCAACTAGATAATTTTATGCAATAATGGTGAATTTTTACGCAAACTGCAATTACATGTACTAGAATCTACGAATTATGACCACGTTCTAATCTTTTCATTTCTTCTGCTATTGCGCATGCGTTCGAATCATTTTCCTCATAAAGTTGATGGATAATATTTGAATAATCTTCTTTATTCCGATTCTGGCTTAATTTATATGCAGCTTGTATTTCTTGTACTTTAATCTTGACGCCTACAATTCCTTTAAGTTCTTGTTCTAATAATTGAGGAGAAAGTGTATCCCATAATACAGGATGCTCACGATGTTTTTCATATTTCTCAAGTAAATTTGATAAATCTTTTTCGAGCTCTTTGCCTTCAAAGATTTCAGCTTTTCCATATACATGTACTGATTGGTAGTTCCATGTTGGAACATTCTCTTGTTCATACCAGGAAGAAGAGATATAGGCATGAGACCCTTGGAACATAACTAGTACCTCATCTGTCTCTTGAAAAGTTCTCCATTGAGGATTTCCATATGCTAAATGACCTGTGAGGTAATAATCATCCCCTTGTTTGCTGAGAAGCAATGGTAAATGGGTAGCAATGGGTCTACCTTTTTTTATTGAAACTATTGTGGCAAAAGCATTTAAACGAATAAATTTTTTAATTTCCTCTACATCAGTTACTTTGTAATATTTAGGAATAAACATAGAAATCGCCCTCTCTTTATTTTCTAGCGAAATGCCTTAATAATCTTTACATTTTACATCTCACAATATAGATTTAATTATAATCATTAACTGGCACCTATCAAAGTGCCAATAATGTTATTTTTAAAGGAGCCAATATAATGATTGAAATTACGCCAATTTTACATAAAGATGGTCCACTTTATCTTCAGCTATACAATTTTATAAAAAATGAAATTCAAGTAGGGAATATTCATCCAAATAGTAAATTGCCATCTCAACGAAGTTTAGCTAAGCATCTAAATATAAGTCGAAATACTGTTGACGCTGCTTATCAGCAACTGATAGCAGAGGGCTATGTTAATAGTAAAGAAAGAGATGGAATATATGTTGTGGAATTAGAGAAGGAGTTCTTTCTAAAGAGTAATCAAATTGACAATGAAATTTTGGCACCTAGCTCTAATCAAGAGTTGGAAGATGTAATAGTGAAATACGATTTTAATTATGGTGATATTAATTTAAAGGATTTTCCCTATAAAATATGGAGGAAATTAAGTTTACAAAGTTTAAATGAAGAACAAGGGTATCTATATTTGTATGGAGATCATCAAGGGGAGGCTGAATTAAGAAATTCAATCTCTCAATATCTTTATCAAGCTAGAGGCGTAAATTGTTCCCCAGACCAAATTATTGTGGGAGCTGGAGTACAATATCTCACTGGGCTCCTAGTTAATTTGATTGGAAGAGATGTTGTCTATGGCATGGAAGACCCTGGATATTATCGAGTTCGGTATTTGTTTGAGGATAGCGGTATAAGGATTCAGCCAATTTCCCTTGATGATAGTGGCATTAGCGTGCATCATCTTAGAAAAAATAAGGTAAAGATTGTCTATGTAACACCCTCTCATCAATTTCCAACAGGAATTGTTATGCCTATTGCCAGAAGGTTGGAATTATTAGAATGGGCCAGAGAAGATAACACATATATAATCGAGGATGATTATGATGGTGAGTTTAGATATAGTGGAAAGCCTATACCTGCTCTTCATGGATTAGATAGCTATGAAAATGTAGTGTATATGGGGACATTTTCTAAATCATTAATTCCTTCTATTAAATTAAGCTATATGGTTTTACCAATGGGGTTAATTAATCTTTATAAAAAGAACAATTTCTATGTTCAAACTGTGTCAAGGCTGCATCAGCATACTTTAAGATTATTTATGGAAAGTGGACATTTGGAAAGGCATCTAAATAAATCAAGAAATATTTACAAGGGAAGACATCTTGCCTTATTAAATGCAATTCATCAAGTGATGAACGATGATGTTAAGGTATATGGCTCTGGTTCTGGTTTGCATATCCTACTTGAACCAAACAATCATATGACAGAAAAACAGCTCATTCAAACGGCTCGGGAGCTAGGTGTAATTATCTATCCTACTTCAGTTTTTTATGCCAGCCCTCAAATAAATCAGTCAGCTAAAGTATTGATTGGTTTTGCAAATTTAGATGAAGCTTCTATCTATAAAGGAATTGAGCTTTTAAATAAAGCGTGGTTTGAATAGTGGTTGGTTTTTGGAGCTGTAGCGAACAGCTCCTCTTACTAAATTCAAAATTCTAAACGCATGGTATGGTTCATATCTTTAAAACCATGTTTTTCATATAAAGAAATAGCACCAGTATTTTCAACTAATACGCTGAGCTCCAAGTAATCCAAATTGCGATCTTGTGCCCAATTTTTTGCTTCTAATAGCAAAGCTGAACCAATTCCTTGATTTTGATAGGATTTTCCAACAATGACATCAGTAATAAAGGCATATTTATGTTGAACTAGACATGAATATGGAGGAGTAGTTGTTTCTTGAACAAGTAGAAAGCCGGCTACCTGAGTATTTATCTCGGCTATTAGGATATCTGATCCCTTTTCATTAATTGTATTTTTAATAAACTCGACATCTTGTTTTGCAGGCTTCAAATAGTTAGGTTGCAGGATGGACATTTCTAAAAATAGTTCTTGGTATAAAATTTCAATTTGTTGAATTTCATCTAGTGTTGCTATCTTTATCTTCATGTTATACCTCCATTGTCTTTTTGATGATAACGTCAAGTAATATTTTACATTATTGGTTGATATATAGATACAAAATTTCAATAGGAAAAATAACAACATATTACAGCTACTTTAGTAATCTCCAATATATATAAATAAATTTTTAGCAAATTCTATGAATATGAATACAATTTGATTCTATAAGAATATATTTATACTATTTTTTACTTAAAATCCAATATTTTATATTAGACTAATACGAAAACAAGGGGGATACATATGATTAAATATCCATTTTTAGAAAAGGATATAACAATTGGTGTTACTGCACCTTCGTCTAGAGTACCCACTGAACTGCATGAACTATTGAAAACATCATGCAATCGTTTAAAGAAGAAAGGTTATACTGTCATTTGTGGAGATACTGCTTGGACTCAAGACAAGGCAAAATCTGAATCTGCACTAAAGCGTGCTGAAGAGTTTAATAAAATGATGATAAATGATGATATTCATATTATTATTCCACCATGGGGAGGGGAGCTGCTTATTGAAACTCTTGAATTTATTGACTTTGAAAATATTCAAATGAAATGGATTTTAGGTTACTTGGATATTAGTCTTTTATTGTTGGCGATCACATTAAAAACAGGTGTTGCTACTGCATATGGAACGAATTTTATAGATTTAAGAGGTGAGTATTCTGATAATACGACAGCAATGTGGGAGTCAGTTCTTTCTCTGAAAAAAGGGGAATCGATACTACAACTTTCGTCAGCGCAATATCAAAAGGAATGGCAGTTTGATCAACCCTCCATATGTTTTTAATTTCACAGAAAAAACTGAATGGAAATCAATTTCAAATAACCTTGTTCATTTACAGGGGCGTTTACTTGGTGGATGTATTGATACTATTAGACATTTAATTGGGACAAGATTTGGTGAGATTCAAAACTTTAAAGAAAATTATATTAAAGATGAACCTATTTTATGGTTTCTAGAAAATTGTGAATTATCAACGACCGATTTACGTAGATCCCTTGTACAAATGAAATTGGCTGGATGGTTTACTAATTGTTCGGGTATTATGTTTGGCAGAAGCCAGGTAAATACCGCAGTAGAAAAATATACAGTTGAAGATGTTTATAAGGAGCTAGCTATGGAGCTTCAAGTACCCATAATTTATGATATTGACTGTGGACATGTTCCACCACAAATAACATTTATAAACGGAGCATATGCAGAAGTGGAATTGTGCAGTAGGAAAGGGGGAATTTTACAATATTTTATATAATATGTGCTTTATAAATGTTGATATGAAGCGATTTCAGAGTGGTTAGCACTATACCACTTCACAAAGTAACTACACAGATGATGAATTTCTCCTAAATTTTAAGGAACAGTGAGAGCTAATGGAGAAGAAGCGGTATAGATCAAAAACAGAATCTAGCCGCTTCTTTTTATATAACTGATATTGTTATTTTGGAAAAAATGTAAAATCAAATTAAAATGTTAAAAGTGGTGTTGCCCATGATGAATTATATTAAACTCGGAATTGAGATGCCAGGTCTCTTAACTCCTCTGCCAAGTTTGCAAGTGCATTAGCAGATGATGAAATTTCCTCCATTGATGCCATTTGTTCTTCAGTTGTTGCAGACATACTCTCTGCTCCAACAGTAGTAGATTTAGTTATGGAGTGAATTGTATTCATACTACCAACAATTTCCTGAGTTCCCGCAGCCATTTCCTCGACTGCTGCTGACACTTCTTCTACCTGTGTCGTAACACTTTGAATTGCATTTTGAATTGAAGCGAAAGTTGTACGTGTATTTTCCGTTGTTTTAATCCCTTCTGTAACTTCTGATGTTACTAACTTCATTGATTCAACAGCCCTAAGCGTATCTTTCTGTGTCTCAGAAATCAACACTTCAATTTGGTTTGAAGAAACAGCGGACTGCTCTGCTAATTTTCTAACCTCATCTGCAACGACAGCAAAGCCTTTCCCATGCTCACCAGCACGTGCAGCTTCAATTGCGGCGTTCAGGGCAAGAAGATTCGTTTGTTCAGCGATTGCTGTAATTGAATCAATAATTTGACCAATTTTATTTGAACGTTGCCCTAACAAGTCCACAATTTCAGATAACCCTTCTACACGATCTGTGATGTCCATCATTTGTTGATTCATTTGATTTGCAGCATCTATACCATTTATCACGAGAGATAATGAATCCCCTGAAAGTTCGCTTACAGCTTGAGCATTTCCAGCCACTTGTTGAACACCTGTTGACAGTTCATTGACGGTATTGAATGTGTTAGAAACATTATTTAGTTGTTCTACTGATCCTTGAGCGATGGTTTCCATTGTATTTGCAACCAATTCTGTTGCTTTTGAAGTTTCTGCTGCATTAACATTCAATTCTTCAGATGCTGCAGCGACATGATTAGCAGTTTCAGTGACTTTCGTTACTGTATTATTAATATTATTTATCATTGTATTAAATGATTGGGTTAATTGACCGATTTCATCTTTTGATGAATAGGTACCCTTCACAGTCAAATCACCGTCACCAGCATTTAACATATTAGCCTGCAATTCTTTAACTGGATTTACAATTAAACGTGCAATCCATATTGCCAATGTAATAAAGAAAATAATGGCCAAAACAGAGAGAATGGTAGTAATAATCATAGTAGTGAATAGATTTTTTTCATTTTCTTTATTAAGCTTATCGGCATCCTCAGAACATAAAGTCATAAGATTGCGTGCATCACTTGCCATATTCTCACTAAAATCAGCTAAGGTTGTGATGAACATAGAGTAGGCTTCGACGTTTTGATTCTGACTAGCCAAATCAATAACTTCTGCCATGGCGTTCAAATAACCATTGACATTTAATTTAAGAGATTCTAACAGTTTTTGTTCATCTTCATTTCCATTGTAAGAGGCTTCAAATTTCTCGATTGAGTCTTTAATACTTTCAGATCTCTTTGAGATGTTTGTTTGTAGGCCAGCATTACGATTTGCATCTGTAGTAATCATGAGCTCTAAAACGAAAGAACCCATCGCACGAATGTCAGTTCGAATTTCACCGATATATTGAATTGGCAAAAGTGACTCGTTGTACATCTTGCTAGATTTATTCGCCATATCTTTTATGTAGAAAAAACCGACTCCTGAAATAATTAGCAGAAAAATAACAGCGGATGTAATAAGTGTTAGCATTTTCTTTCCAATTGATAAGTTTTTCAAAAATAAATCCTCCTATTGGCCCAACTATCTTCAAAAATTATTGTGAAAAAAAAGGTATAACTTTGAATATATTGAGTAAATCTGATTTAGTAATAATATACTACATCTAAATCTATTATAAGAGAAGAGTAAATTGCAAAATTTTTATTACGAAATTTAAGGGTTACGGGCAATCATGTTTACTGAAGGAAAGAAAACCTTAATTGAGAGAAATGAAAAACTAAACAAAATATGAACTATGTATTTCTAGGGTCGTTAGAAAACTAATAATCAAGATAGTCATACTGGTGATGTTCAGAAAGGTTGCTTCTTCGATTTAGGTAGTAAAAAACAAAATCTGGTACTTATGATGAAGAATTGAATTGAATAGGTGACTAGTAAAAATAGAGCAATTTAATATTGATTTTAATTGTAATAAAATGACTTCTATTAAGTAAAAACACTTTCTATAACATACTTAATTTTAATCGCTTAAACAAGTGATAGCTAGGCCGTAATATTTTGTGTGCTCTTTTGCTATGCCTGACTTTGTTAGTGTGACTTTATATTGCCATATTTATTATATTTTAAGAGGATAATTTTGTAGTAATATGATGATATAAAGTTGTAGGAGGTATTACATGCCTGATTTTTTGCTTGTGCTTTTTTTATTTAACCTGTCTTTATTTCTTTTGCATGAAATGGATGCCATAAGGCGCTCAGAGTGGCGATTGTTTATTGTACTTAAAGATATGGAGGATTCTAAAGCATATAAAGTTTTCACTTTTCTTCACCTTTTTTTATATGTAATCATCCTATCTTTACTTTTCAGCGAATACCAAATAATTGTATTTTGGTTTCTAGATTTATTCTTTATCATCCATGCAATCTTGCATTTATTTTTCGAGAAGCATCCTCGAAATGAATTTAAAAATACATTTTCAAGAGCCATAATTTACCCAATGGGAATTCTTGCAGTTGTACATGTCTCGTTTTTAATTAATAGTTAATATTATTTTTAAAATCACATCTAATTTGGTGTGGTTTTTTAGTTTTGAAAGGGGAGAGAGTAATTATTTTTAATGTATATAAATTTAGTTGCTTAATTGGAAACTTATAGGCTAATGTCATAGAAGCAATTGGCAAGCATCTGATATTAATGAGCACAGGCTAGGGTGATAGGAATCAAAAGAATTTTAATAATATTCCTTGATAGGAATATTCTGTTTTAGGTATATTAAGTTTAACAGGTGATAATACCTGTGCTGATGTAGATGATATTATACCGGCGACTATCATATTACGAGGTGAGCGACATGTCAGGGAAAATTCCAGGCGTAGATATATCGACATTAAGCGCTTTGTCTGAAACAAATCGTATAAATATTGTCGAACTCTTGCGCCAGGGCCCTCTAACTGTGGGTGAAATTGCGGACCAGCTGGAATTAAGGCAGCCCCAAACTTCAAAGCATCTAAAGGTTCTTAGCGACAATGGGATTGTGGAGGTGCAGGCTGAAGCTAACCGTAGAATCTACAAGCTCAGGCCTGAGCCATTTCAAGAGCTGGATTCATGGATACAGTCCTTCCAGTGTGTAATGCAAGAAAGATACGATAACCTAGATGCATATTTGAAGGAATTGCAGAAAAAAGAAAGATTATAAAACCATTCCATGATTTAAGGAGGAAGTACAATGTCAAACAATCCAATGGTATCAAGAGTAGAAAACGAATGTGTGCTTATACTGGAGCGCGTTTTTGATGCTCCACGCGATTTCTTATTCAAAATGTTTAAAGAACCAGAGAATCTGAAACGTTGGTGGGGGCCAAAGGGATGGGAGATCCCAGTTTGCACCGTTGATTTCCGTCCAGGAGGCATTTGGCACTATTGCATGAAATGTGTAGATCCAAACCAAGGTCAATTTTTTGGTATGGAATCATGGGGCAAAGGGATTTATAAGGAGATTATAGAGCCAGAGATAATTAGCTATACTGATTATTTTTCAGATGCTGAAGGAAGTTTGAATGACTCCTTACCAGCAACCGAGATGACATTGGAATTCATCGATTTTAATGGAAAGACTAAGCTGATAAACCGTGCAGAATACGTGTCCACCGAGGCACTTAAGACAGTTATGGATATGGGCATGTTACAAGGGATTACAGAAACTTGGGATCGATTGGATGAGTTTGTTCAGTCACTGAAGTAAATTATAATAAAGCTTTTTAGGGAGTGTAGAAATCAATGATTAGTAAAGTTGGTCAAATCATGTTGTATGTTAATAACCAAAATGAAGCAAGAGAGTTTTGGACAGAAAAAGTAGGATTTAGTGTAATTTCAGAGGAAGATAACGGTCAAGGAATGAGCTGGATTGAAATTGCTCCGAATATAGAGGCTGAAACAAAAATTATTCTTCATAATAAGGAACTAATCGCTAAAATGCAGCCTGAATTAAATTTGGGTACACCTTCTTTAATGTTTTACTCAAAAGATTTCGATAAATTATATAGCGACTTTTTAAACAAAAATGTTATTGTCGGAGATATTGTAAATATGCCTTCAGGTAGAATATTTAATTTTGCAGATAATGAAAATAATTACTATGCAGTAATGGAAACAAAATAAATAGAAGCATTTTACGAGGGGCTGTCACATATCTATTTGAAGTAAAATTACATGAAATTGAAAAGGTAGAGACGCTGATTTTGCAACGTTTCTGCCTTTCACTTTTTATTCATTTTGGGTTAAAAAGCCCCTTTAGAAAATTGACAATCATCAAAGATTAAAAAAGGAAACCCCTATTATCTGGTTTCCTTTTGATAGATATTTTAAGCAAAGCAAGCAAGAGTAGTTTTATCACTATTAGGTGTACTAATACCAAGGAGCCAATCATCAAACAACGCTAAGTGTTTAGCTAAAACAATATTAGAATATCTACTCCATAATTCTTTTGTAAATCTAATGTGGGTTTCGTTTACAGTAAAATCAACCTGTCTTACGGTATTTTTACCATCACTATAAAGCATTGTAACAGAACTTGAATAAATGCAAAATTCAATTTCTTCATCATTGCACATTATGACATTTTGAGCTTCTGTATTGTCTCTATTTGATCTTGAAGAGGCAGCTTCTGCTAAAGGTTGTAAACTAGCTTTAATTTTCTCTTTATCTTTTTCTGTGATCCCATCATATAAATTACTAATTTCATCGATGGCTGTCTTTCAGTTAGAAGTTCGTTTCGTGTATTTTTTTTCATAGTTGCTTTTTAAGTGCATTTAAAGGATTTTGCAGTACCTTCGTAATATATTGGTTGTATGCAGCAACTCTTGCTTTTTTAGTTTCATCATTTTATTGGTCAGAGGAGGTAAAAAAATTCAGGGAAAAAATTTTAAAATCTTGTACAGAGAATTAAGTACAGGTGTTAAGTAACCCCTGAAAGTTGAATGCAATGGAACAACTGCACGATTTTATGTTAGTTTTATAAATGAAGAGGTATTTGTATCAACTTAACAATTTAACTAAACAAACTTCAATAACTAGTAAAATCAAAGCAGTTTAGTCTCGGATTACAAAATCTTGCAAGTTGAATTAGATGAAATTGTTAAAGATGATAAATCAACGTTTAACCTTATGCTACGAATTCAACAATGGGAGGAATAAAAAGGAGTTTATCAGAACGAAGTTAGAAAATACTTCAACTTCGTCACTTTACATAATTAGGTACTATAGAACAAAAACCAACGTGTTATCACATATTTGAGCAATAAAACTGGTTCCTGCTCTTTAAATAAGTTTAGTCAATAACTGCTTCTTCTGTTGAGAATTTTAAGAGGAGGAATTGTTAAAGTATATGAAAAGGGGATAATAAATGCACTTTATTGTAATAGATTTGGAAGCAACAGTAAAAAGAAATAGAGATGAGCCTGTTTATCTATCTGAAATAGGTGCTATCAAAATTAATTCATCTGGTAATTTAGTTAGTAAATTTCACTCTTATATTAAACCTACGAATAACCGCTATATCAAAGATGTGAAAATAGATAACAAAATCACTACAAGAAAAGCAGATTTGAAGAATGCACAAGAAGTTAAAATTGTTATGGGTAAATTTCAAAAATGGATATCTAAGGGAGACTATGTATTGGTGTTCTGGTCATATTCCGACTTGTATTTATAAATGAAAAAAATCCAATATCTTTAAAGAGGGCCATAGATTATGTTGATTTAGGCTTTGTTGGTGAACAACATAATGCTCTGAATGATGCTTATAATACCGCTAGAATTTTAAACTTTTTATTCAACAAATCTGCGTATATTAAATTTGATCAAAATCCTTTTGATAAGTTAATTTGTCATCTATATAAAATATGCAAAAAGTGCAATGAAACTAAATATTACTTAAAATTTTCTAAGAAAAATAAGGCTCAACACCAAAATCTGTTCTTGCTAAAAAAGAATACAAAAAAACATCTGTATCCGCTAGAGTTGAGAGTACGACCAAACAACACAGCGAG
>NZ_JBNNMG010000075.1:0-24704 GCF_050272555.1 Lysinibacillus sp. NPDC047702
GATATTGCTGTAGCACCTCCTAAAGATTTATACAATATATCTACTTTATCAAGAGTAGGAGCGATTGCTAAAAAGCTTGGTATCACTTGGGGAGGTTATTGGCCGATTAGTAGCTCTGATGCACCTCACTTTGAGATACCTACAAACTGGAAAGCACCTACAGGTTACAAGTTAGAAGGTACAGTAATTGTTCCGTCTAATAGCAAATTAAAAGTTCAACTTATAATTAATGATAAAGGGCAAGCTTTTGAAGGTATTAATGACGGTAAGTTATACCGAGTACAATCAGGAACTTTTACAACGCAGACTCAAGCAAATGCTGCTAAACAGGCGTTAGGTAAGTATAAAATTGCGAACGCTGATTATGTACGAGTAGTTCGAGATGGTGGTAAGTGGAGATTTATTACTGGAACATACGCAACACAAGTGGTTGCTAATAACGCCATTACTGAAATGAAACGTCTTAGCATTTTATCGTATGCCGAGTCCATTTTGGCTTAACAAAAAGACTATGGATGACCAGGTAATCACAAAAATTTGTGAACTTGGTCATTTTTTTATTGCCAAATACAGAACATTCGTTCTATAATATACACAAACAAATGTTCTTACTTTGAGGAGGCGTAAAGATGGCAACTAAAACAAAAACACCAGCAAAGAAAAAAGAACCAAAGCACTTAGATCGAGACGAGTTTGATTTAGAAGAAATCGCATATGCATTGACCCAAGCAATGGAAGAAAATAAGACCAAAGCATTTTCGATTTATAAAAGAGATGAAACACTCTTAGGTATAGTCAATAAAATGGATGCTAACACTAGATTAATTCACATCAAGGATAAGTATAGGATTGTCCATAAGGTACATTTTCTTGATATTTTAAGTATTTCTGATGTTGATTAGTGGAGAGTGATTTTGATGATACGTGATCGTGGCAACATGAAATGGACAGCTATGATGCTACCGGAGCATCTGGTGAAAATTAGAGAGTGGAAGCAAGAGCAGTTTTACGATAAAAGACGTGAGTTAACCGAGTGGGAGCTAGAGGAAATAGAACTAACTATTCAAAGAGCTTTTAAAATGCGACAGCTCGTTACACTCACTCTATGGGACAACAATAGATTACGCGATGAAACTGGATTAGTAACAGGAATGGACCCAATAAAAAAGGAACTATTACTTGATACAGATATATCAGTAAAACGTATTGCATTTAGTGATATACAAGATGCAAAGTTGGTAGATGACGATGATTAAAGGCGAGGATCAAAGAATTTTACATCAATATATACTTTTAGATATGGCTATTAAATCGTTACAACAGGACTACCAAGCATTTGAAAATTTGAAGATGGCTAAAGTATTTTTGCCGATAGTAGATGATCTGCTAAAAAATATAAGAAATGATTTTTACAATAAAAAACGATTGCTAGAACAAAGGGGCATACGTGTCGTTAAGTGGGTTAAAACAAGTGAGTATTTCAGCGAGGTATCTATCGCTACCAAAGGGGAAGATGAAGTACTGCGTTACGCCAAGCAAGCTCTGAAAACTCAAGTTGAAGAATTGATAAGTAATTACTTGAATAAATGACCTAGTATACAAAATATCTAAATGAACAACACATAGTTGAAAAAGAATAAAATAAGCCACTCACTATTATTAAAATGAGTGGCTTATTTTTATAGATAGACAAGATTAGAATAGAAAAAATACACGAATACTAAAGCATGGACATCGAGACATTACACCTTATAGCTATTCGTTATTTCGAACGTATTCGGACTAGATGTGAATTTATAAAAATTTATTCTTATATAGAACTAGAAGAAGGGAATTTTGCTTTCTATGGTCTGTTTAAATGCAAGCGTAGAGTCATGGTAAAAAAAGTTATTATTGCTCCTGATGGTGAAATTATTGACTTTTTTTCATTGTAAAAACGAAAAAAATGTCGAAAAATGTAGTAACGTCGCATCGATTTTGGGTGCGAAACCCATTTAAAAATAATCATTCCAGTGTTACCATAAAAGTAACAGTATAAGGTGAACCTTTGTTCTGAAATCTGTAACGGAGATGATTGATATTTTAGTCCAGAAAACAAAAAAACACACCTCAAGCAGCAACTTGAGATGCGAAAAAATTCGAGTGACATCCACTCAATAAACCAATACTAATTATAACCGATAATGGTTATTAATCAATATTATAGCCAAAAACGATTGTAATTAAAAGTAAATAAAAGTGGATGTCCTCAAAAATGAGGGGGATAAATCATGCAAACTATTGTCCAAAAAGCATTCATATTAATCATGGAAGAACGAGTTTTCCAAGTAGCATGGGAGAAAGCAAATAAAGACAAACTCTACATTAAGTATAATAAAGCAAGAAGTTCTGCACTTGAGTTATTAAGCGAATCACTGACAACAGATAAACAAAAATATCTTCTCAATGATCTAGAAAATACTTGGAATTTTATGGACCGAATAGTGCAAGAATACGCATATCGTCAAGGATTACAAGATAGTCAGATGATTCATAAGGAATTGAACACTTTTGGTATTGATGTTACGAGGGAAAGTATTGATGTTACATTCATAGAATAAATCAATCACTCTCAGGATAAAAATAGAAAGTCACTCAAATAATACTGCATCCCAACTGTTAGATTTTTGGTCTAACTTTTGGGGTGAGGTACAAAAATGAGTGACTTTCTTCTATTATAAATAAAACAACAACATTAGATATAGTAAGTATTAATTAGGGTCATAACATACATGACCCTGTTGCGACCCTTCCGCATAGTATAAGGTTGAGTAGTTTTGATTCGAAAATATCTTAAAATAAGCGAAAATATGAATCTGTGAGTAAGAATGATAAATATTGATGCAGCAATGATTTAATACGTATATAAGAACGTAAAAAATACAGCTACTATGGTACTTCTAAATATTTATATAAATCTAAAGTTATCAAATTCAATATATACCTGTCCGTATTTTTTTGTACCCCAAGTACCCCAGAAAAAAATGCTTCGTACCCCACATGTACCCCATATGAGAATACAGCGAAATACAAATAAATAAAGTTTACTTAAAATATTACATACATAGATTGCACGGAAACAAAGGCATATTCATTAGTTAGCCTATTATAGATACAACTAAATAATGTAAACTCTTAAGAAAAAGTTAAGAAATCTCCTCGTAAATCTTTAAGAAATGCTCGTTATAGTAAAGGCATTCACATTTCATCAGATTGGGGAGAACTTGAATGCAATTTATAACGTTTCTTACTGAATTTATAAAACACCCAAAGAATATTGGTGCGGTTTCACCTAGTTCGAAAAAATTGGCAAAAAAAATAGTCGAAGCTATTTGTTTTAAAAAGGCACAATGTATTGTTGAGCTTGGTCCTGGTACAGGCTCCTTTACTAAAGAATTAATGAAAAGGAAGTCGCATACTACAAAGCTAATACTCATTGAAAATAATGCCGTTTTTTATAATAGGCTTCGTCAACAATATGAGCATGAGCCGAATGTTATCGTAATCTACGGCTCTGCTGAGAATTTAGGGTTGTATATGAAGAACTTAAATATCGAAACAATCGACTATATTGTATCGGGTTTGCCTTTTACATCCTTAAATCCAGTCGTTGCATCACGAATCTTACAAAATGTAAAAGAGTGTTTAGAGGAAGGGGAATTTATTACATTCCAATATTCACTAGTTAAGAAATCATTTATCCAACAATTTTTTGATACTATTACCCATGAAAAAGTATGGATTAATCTTCCACCAGCCTATGTGCTGAGCTGTAGGCAGGGAACGAAGAGGGTTAGTTAGATGGGATTGAGTGAGCTATTATCCTTTATAGAGCAATACGGTTATTGGGCATTGTTTTTTAGTCTCTGGCTTGGCATAGTGGGGATGCCGCTTCCAGATGAGATGATTGTAATGAGTGGCGGATTTTTAGGTTCCATGGAAAAAATGTCGGTCTTGAAAGCCTTTATCCTTACGTATTTAGGTGTAGTATCTGGATTGTCTCTAGGCTATATCCTTGGGAAGGGGTTTGGACATAAAATAGTAGATAAATTGCTGAAAAAGAAAAAAGCTAAGTATTTAGTAAAGTCCAAGGAGCTAATAGATAAATACGGACATTTTGCCTTAGTTTTCAGCTATTTTATACCTATAGTTAGACATATTATTCCTTACTTAGTTGGCATGAATAATATGCCCTTTCTAAAATACGCTATGTATTCCTACACAACAGGTTTTATTTGGACATTGCTGTATTTTACACTTGGGTTATTCTTTGGCAAGCATATTGAGTATATATCTGCCCTGGCTACGCGTTATGGTATTTATTTTGGAATATCTGTCGGTATAATCGGTTGTTTATATTATTGGTATATACGAAAATTGAAAAGATAGTTAAAATTAGGAGCAATAATGATTGAAATTGGTGGGATTGGATGACGAAAGAAACAATACTAATTGTAGATGATGAGAAGGAAATAAGAAATCTTATCGCTATTTACTTAAAAAATGAGGGCTATCATGTACTAGAGGCAGGTGATGGAGAGCAAGGCTTAAATCTGCTAAAAAAGCATAAGGTGCATCTCATAGTTTTAGATATCATGATGCCGAAGATAGATGGTATTGAGATGTGTATGAAAGTTAGAGAAATAGCAGAAATGCCCATCATAATGCTGTCAGCGAAATCACAGGATATGGATAAAATTGTTGGGTTAACATTAGGCGCAGATGATTATGTAACTAAGCCCTTCAATCCTCTAGAGCTTATTGCGCGCATTAAATCCCAGCTTCGTAGATACATAAAAATGAGTCGACACGATACGATGAACGAAAATGAGATAGAGATTGGAGATATGCGTATAAATATAGCTACGCATGAGGTTATTGTCAATAATGAAAAAGTAAAGCTTACCCCAAGAGAGTTTTCAATTCTTGAACTACTTGCGAGAAATCAAGGTATGGTAATGAGTGCTGAGCAAATTTATGAAAAGGTTTGGAAGGAAGAAGCAATCCAATCTGAAAATACCGTAATGGTGCATATCCGAAAAATACGAGAAAGGGTTGAGAGCAATCCTAGAAATCCTCAATATATTAAAACCGTATGGGGAGTAGGTTATAAAATTGAAAAAGATCAGTAAGCTTGCTTTTTACCTATTTTCAAAAATCAAAATGCTCATTATAAAAGCCATCACAAAGGTGCGACAAAACCTTAGAATTCAGTTATTAACCACTTTTATTTTCTGTGCCTTTCTAGGGCTAATTGTTACAAGAGCTTCACTTCCTCTCCTTGGAAATATGAATGAGAGAACTACTATTGACTATAGACCAGGTATGCAGCAAATTCGTTATCAGGTACAGCATGTAGTAGACAGAGCCATCAGCGACAATAGTATTGAAGCCTTAAGACAATTGATTGAGGATGAAAATGTCATGCTTGAAATGAAGCAGAGTGCATTAAAAGTATTAGTGACAGATGAGAGCGGAAAGGTGCTGTATAAGACAAAGCAAGCTGAGGAGGAACAAATTAATTTACATAATAAGATAGGGCGTGTAATGGAATTTGCTATTATTCAGCCACTCAATGCACAGACGATTGAGCAATCACGACAAGAATATATTACCTTTTACCCAATAACGATTGAGGATAAAAATTTATATTTATTTGTTAGTGGTATTCCACAAGGGGTATTGTATACAAGTACAACGGAGGGGGAGCCGATTTCTTACTTTATTGCGATTGCTGTTTTTACTTTATCTTTCTTTTATTTAACAAAACGAAAAATGAAGCAAATTGAAGCACTAGCAAAGGGGGTTATGGAGATTGCAAAAGGAAACCTTGGCTATCGAGTTAAGAAAAAAGGCATCGATGAAATCGCATTATTAACAGAGAATGTCAATCATATGGCTGAAGCAATCATGACCAATATCGAAATGGAACGAAGGATTGAACAACAAAAAAATGAATTAATCACCAATGTATCCCACGATTTACGGACACCACTAACCTCGATAATGGGCTACTTACGATTGTTAAGAGAGGGGAGATATGAGACAAAGGAGCAATATGAAGAATATCTTAAAATCGCATTTTCAAAATCCGAGCAATTAAAGAATTTGATAGATGATTTATTTGAATATACGAAGCTAACGAATGAAAATATCGTTATGGGGAAACAAGAGGTTTGCATCAATGAGCTTCTCGAACAATTAATAGAAGAGCTGATCCCACAAGCTGAGGAAAATAATCGTTCATTCGTGAAACATTTTTTGGAAGAGCGTATCTTTACTTTCATTGATACTGAAAAAATGGTCAGAGTCTTTGATAATTTACTTATGAATGCGATTAAATATAGCTCAGGTAACGGCCAAATTTTGGTTTCCCTTGAACGAAAAGGAAGTCGTGTAATAATAGGTATCGCTAATGAGAGTGATGAATTTACATCAGAAGAGCTGGTGAACTTATTTGAGCGATTTTATAAAAAAGATCAATCAAGAACCAATGTCAAAGAAGGCTCAGGGCTTGGCCTTGCCATTGCTAAAAGTATTGTCGAGCTGCATGGTGGCAACATCCATGCAAAATATTCGGATAAGATGTTGCATTTTATCATCACGTTACCTGTTATAGCTGCTGAATAATGATTGTGTGATGATGTGGTAAATTGTAATGTAGCAATTCATTTATTTTTGTTAAGATATGTGCATCTTTTATCAAAATTTGAAGCTCAGTCTGTTTGTACTGCCGCTGAAACTCAAAAATGTAGTCAATGATAATTTGTAAGTTAAGACTGTTTTCAATTTCGATTTCCACAAAAAACGGTAAAGTCATTTGAGGATGAATATAGCAGCCACCTCGACGAATCCAAATAGCTTTATCAACATAGTATCGAATAGGTAGCTGACGATTACTGGCAATCAATATATCCATATATTGCTCCTTTATATATACGATTTAACAAAAGCGTAATGGAAATGAGATAAATCGTCAAAGGATAACAATTTGGATAGGAGAAAAGAGCTGTTTAAATCTCGAACAGCTCCTTCATAGTGTTGAAAAACAGGAATTACATTTTGTCGAATACAATAGGAAATCTTTGTTTTGAGGGAGGCCTTGGTGAATAGAAGAGAAAATATGCACGAATAACTAGTATTTGTGCTAGATAAAAGACCAGTTTTACTTAATAGAATATGGACGCTTGCTTTCCTATGGTATAACAACATAAAAGAGCTGTTCAAACGTCGAACAACTCCTTTTTAAAATGACAAGATAAAGTTTTACATGGATGGGTAGTCATATGCAGCAATTGCTTCAAGGAAATCTTTTAGTACAGGAGATTGTACTTCGTCATTGCGATAGATAAACCAAGTAGGCACTTGAGCTTGCTTTGTGGTTAGTATGTGCAGGGACAAAGATTGGGTTTTCATATATTTTTGAGCAATTGCTCGTGGTAATAAGGTTACACCTAGCCCCGCAGCAACACAGCCAATGATTCCATCCAAGGTACCAAACTCCATACGGTTTTGCGGACGTACCCCATCCTCATGCAGCCAGTGCTCTAAAATGGCTCGATAGGAGCAGCCATTGCGAAAAGTAATCAAGGTACTTTCTTCTAAATCTCGTAAGCTATCAATATGCCTATGCTTGCTGGATGTAACTACTACTAGCTCCTCGCAAACAAATTCCTTGGCAAGAATATTTTCCTTATACACTGGTCCTGTTACAAAGGCTCCATCCAATTCGAAATTTTCTAATTGTTCTATATTTTGCTGCGTTGGATTTGTTACTATTGTAATATCTATCTGTTCATGTGCCTTATGGAACGTCGTTAAAAGTGTGGGTAAGTGAAGTGCCGCGGTCGTTTCCATAGAACCGATACGTAGAAGGCCTCTATGCTCATTTGGATTTTGAAGGATTTCAAAGGATTTCTCATAGAGATGTAGCATTTTTAATACCATCTCATAAAATTGTTCTCCCTTTGGTGTTAAGCGGATACCCCGATGTCCACGATAAAAAAATGTTGTTTGATACATGGTCTCAAGGTTTTGTATTTTCATAGAGATATTGGATTGCGTGTAATTAAGCGCTTCAGCCGCTTTCGAAAAGCTACCGGTTTGCACGACTGTCCGAAAAATAGAGAGATCATTCATATTCATATATTTCACCAGCCATCAATTTATTTGATATCTATTATAACGAATTCGCTCTATTTGTGATACCTGGATTTTCGTTATAGTGAGGATGAATGGAGGGAAAATATGAACAAGCAAACTATTCAATATTTAATAGGAGGTATTTTCGCATTAGTGATTGCTATGGGGATTGCTCGATTCTCTTATACAGTGATATTGCCGTATATGCAAGATACCTTTGCCTTTAGTCGAGCCACAGCAGGATTTTTAGCTACTAGTAATTATCTAGGTTACTTAGTGGGGGCATTGGTGGCTGGTCGTTTACAACTAGGAGATAAGCGTATTCCTTTATTACAAATAGCACTTATAATGAGTATTTTGACAACAGCTTTCATGGGCTTTACAGATGCCATTATCGTCTGGTATGTACTTCGTTTTATTTCAGGAGTAATGAGCGCGTTCATCTTTGTATTCGCTGCTAGCCTTGTGCTTGATCAATTAGCAGGGAATGGCAAAGCACATTTATCTGGGCTTTTTTATAGTGGTGTAGGAATGGGCATTGCCTTAAGTGCAATTATTGTATCCCCCATTCATGCTATTTTTAATTGGAATGGAACATGGATTGCCTTAGCAATATTTTGTGTCCTATTGTTTATATTCATTATAATTTTTATAAAACCTGTTACACCAAGTGTTCAACAAAAGGGGAGTACAGCCAAAGCTTCACTGAAAGCACCCCCTACAACATGGATGAAATGGCTGATTATTGCCTATAGCTTAGAGGGACTAGGCTATATTGTTACAGGGACATTTATCGTATCCATTGCAGAGGAGTCTACAAGCTTTCATGGTAACGCTGCGTATGTATGGTTTGTTGTTGGAGTTGCAGCAATTCCATCGTGCATTGTTTGGTCAAAGCTGGCACAGCGCTATGGTTATGTAAGGATATTATTGATTTCTATGCTATTTCAGGGGCTTGGCATTGTATTACCAGCCTTAGCAACAAATACAATAACACTTTATACAAGTGCCTTTATTTTTGGCGCAACCTTTATGGGCATTACCACAGTTGCTACAACATTAGCTAGACAAATATTACCGGTAAATAGCCATCAAATATTAGGATATTTAACTGCTGGATATGCTTTGGGACAAATGCTTGGTCCTTCACTTGCAGGAGCATTAGCCAGCTATACGAACAGCTATCAATATGCATTATTTGGCGCAACAGCCGTTGTTGTAGTAGGTGCCGTATGTCTTATTGGCGGATTAAAATATGAAAAAATTAGTTCTCTGTAAGAATTTTAAAATCTTGCTATTTCATTTATTTTTTTATAAAATACAACTTTTTATAGTATGATAAAAAAATAAATGATAGGAGAATATGGATGCATCAACAGATAAGAGAACAACTCATAAATTTAGCTGATCAAGATTATCAAAAGTTTTCATCCTCACTTATCCCAAATTGCCAACATATTTTAGGTATTCGGTTACCAGAGCTTCGAAAAATAGCTAAAAGCATTGCTAAGGAAGAAGATTGGCAGACCTATTTAAAAACCGCGAGTGATGAATTTTTTGAAGAGGTGATGCTACAAGGGATGGTCATTGGTTATGTAAAGACAAATACGGAGGAGCGCCTTTCTTATATATCTTCATTTGTTCCGAAAATAGATAATTGGTCGGTATGTGATAGTTTTTGTACAGGCTTAAAATTTACAAAGGATAATCAAGAGCGTGTATGGACATTTTTACAACCTTATTTTTCTTCAAATAAAGAATATGAGGTACGTTTTGGAGTAGTCATGCTATTAAATTATTTTATTGATCATCATTATATAGAAAGCGGTTTGAATATAATCAATGCTATAAAGCATGAAGGGTATTATGTTAAAATGGCTGTCGCATGGGCTATTTCCATTTGTTATGTTAAAGATCCTCTTGTAACAATGAACTATTTAAGAAACAATTCACTGGATGATTTTACTTATCACAAAGCATTACAAAAAATTACAGAATCTAATCGAGTGGAAAAAGAGGCTAAAAATCTAATTCGACAAATGAAGCGGAAAATATAGTTCACTAAAATGAAAGCCGTTGTAGGGATGCGTCTCTACAATGGCTTATTTGCTATGGTTCAAATCCATATTGACTAAAGAAGGACCTAGACTCATATTAGTATCTAAATAAATTTGTCAAAAAAAGAAGATAAATCCTGTTTTTAGCAAAATTAACCTATAATATATTAAATTTTAGCAATTTTTAGAAAATAATGTTGATATAAATTGTGATATGAAAGATAATGTAGGTGTAGTTACATTTATGGTTATTAATCCCTTATAAACAAGTAAATAGTGAATAGTTAATAGAAACTGAAACTTAATTGAATACCTTCAAAAAAGTGTAAGTGTAACTATAAAAACTAATGAAATGAGGAGATTTTATGATTAACATGATTCAATATTTAGTAAAAAATCCGTCGTTAGTATCTTTGTTAAAAGAAAAAAAGGCTTCTCTTGTTGGTGTTACGGAACTTGAACAGAAGGCAATTCTTGAATCTTTTGATGAAGTGCTACGTATAGATCTTCGGCTTTGGTACTAAACAATATTAAAAGTAAGTGGTTTTTGCTTGTAATAAGTATTTATTTGTTAATTGGTTTTTATTTACTTTATTTAACTTATAACAAAACATTTATAAATATTGGGGTTAAAGAAGAAAATGGAGAATGGTTAGTAGTGGAATCTTATTACAAAGATTGGGCTACTAAACAACAAATCGAAACTGGAGATATTATAATAAATGTAGATGGAACAGGGATTAATAATATTTCTAATATAAAGTATGATTTCATATTACGAGCAGCCAATGATCTATTAATAAAGAAGCCAAATGGTAATTTAATTCATATACACATAAAACCAAGTGATATTCCTCAACAATTTTATTATGTACTTATAGCACCAACTTGTTACTTTTTTTTGACTTTTATAATATCTCTATATTTATTTTTTAAACAAAAGAATAACCTCTTAGTGAATTTACTTATTCTTTTTATACTAACGGTGTCATTGGCTTATGTTAGTATAGGAGTGGCAGGTAGATTAGATAGTGTTGGTATTATTGTAAATCGAAGTAGTATGCTATTTTGCCTAGTCCTATTAATTCATTTTCTAAAGAAATACTTTTTGTTTTTGAATTTAAAATGGATATTTATTAACAATATAAAAGTACTTTATTTACTGCCCCTGATTACTGTTTTTTTAAGTATTTATAGTACTTTTTATCCTTCTACTTATCCAATATTCTCTAACCTAACACTTTGGATATTTTTCATTTTACTAACTATGATTCTAAGTATATTGGGATTAAGCTACTTTAAATTTAAAACACCTCAATTAAAAATCTTATTAAGTAGTATCATTATCCCGTTTCTACCATTTTTGTTCCTATATACATTACCAAATATAATTTTTAATAAACAAATACTCTCTGCGGATATTTGTTCATTATTTCTAATGTTAATACCTTATAGTTTTATCTTTACACAGTTAACTGAACGTATATTTGATATGGAGTACTATATAACTCGCTTACGCCATTATTTTAATTTTTCATTTGCTTTTACAATATGGCTGTTATTTGTTTACTATTGGATAACTGATATATCTATTTCAAGAATGACACAAATTTTCCCTTTTACCTTCTTCTCTTTAATAGCACTTTTCTATATTAAAGAAAAAATAGATTATTATAAGCGAAAAATCCTTTTTTCAACAAAAGGTGATCAAATTCATAGAATGTATACGACCATTGATAGTATTGGAAGAGTCATAAAGATTGAAGACTTATTGGAGAGATTTGTTCACGAAGTTGCTTTACATCTTGAGATTAATCATATAGACGTACTAACTTATGATTTACAAACACAACAGGTTACTTCATTAAGTAAATCAAAGGAATCAAAAGAATATACGCAAAATCAAATTGATGAAGTTTTGCTAGAGGAACTAAGCTTGGGGGATATAAAGAAAACAGAGCATTTTTATATTGCTTTTATTCACCAAGATGTAAATTATAAAAGAATACTAGTCGTAGATCATAATAAATCTATCTATCTAAAGGGTGAGGAATTATTATGGCTAGAATTATTGCTTTTATATTTAAATAATTTTATAGAAAATACTAAAATGGTGGAAGAACTTTTAGAACAATTAAAGCAGATGAAGGAAGCAGATAATAACCAGGTGCCTTGGCTCAATAAGTTACTTTGGCTACGATTTGAGCAAGAAAAGTATCAATTAGCGCAAGAACTTCATGATACGATTTTACAAGAGCAGCTCCATATTGCTAGAGAAATGTATGAAGTGATTCATGCAAAGAAAACAACAAATATACAAACGAACCTATCTAAAGTACATGACCATATGATTGCATCGTTGACTGATTTAAGAGGTTATTGTGAAAATTTAAAACCTCCACTATTAGATACATTAGGATTAAATGCAGCGCTTAAGAAACTTATCCAAAAATTTCATAAACGTGCTGATTTTGTTCTAATTTACACCATTGAACGTCTTTATTTAGAAGATGAGAGTTTAAACTTGATGATTTATCGTATTTTCCAAGAGTTAATGAACAATGCCTTGAAGCATTCACATGCCAACCTTGTCGAAATACATCTCTTAGAAACAGATAATGGTTTTGAAATCAATTATTCTGACGATGGTGTAGGATGTAAAATGGATGAAATCATTCTTTCCGATTCAATGGGGATTAGGGGAATGCAAGAAAGGGTACGAACTTTTAATGGAAAGTTTTCTATCAATACCAATGTAGGAGATGGAATGTCTATTCGAATTAAGGTAAATGAAGGAGAAATAACCCGCTCCTATGGTTACGAAACTTATAATAGATGGCCTGTTCAGTTAAAGTAAACACACATGGTTTAGATAATTATAAATCCATGTGTGTTTTTCTAACTAATTATAATTAATTCTTAAGTTGTGTACTTAGATCTATAATTGTTAATATAAGGTGAATTGAAAAATTGTAAAAAAGAAGGACAATTCATTGAAGACCACACACTTGATTTAACCGAAAGTGAAATCGAAGCATTATTGAACGGTCCATAAAATGATTTCAAAAAATCAACGAAAAGGTAACGGTTACCAAAATAAATAAAGTTGCTTTAAGAGAATCCTTAGAAAAAAACAGACTTTAAAAATGTTGAACATCCTAGTGGTTTATCGGAATATTTTGATAAAATAAATTTTTCATAGAATTTGCTAATAAGGATCCAATTTTTTATTCTTTTGAATGTATAACGGAATCTACCCATTACACTTTTAAAGATAGTGTTTTTTTTACCTTACAAAAATAAAAAAACCTATGAACTATAAGAATGGTCTTTGAGTCTTTATAGCTTACATTTTGTTTCATTTAGATTTTCCCTCCTTTACATGAAATCATCGCCTATAATTTTTCAAGCTCTAACAGTTTTTTCTTCATTTCAAGCCCTCCACGATAGCCTGTTAATGTGCCATTTTTTCCTACTATACGATGGCAAGGAACAGCTAGTAAAATTGGATTTGCGCCAATAGCTGCACCAACGGCACGAACAGCTGTGGGTTTATTAATAGATCGAGCAATATCTGAATAGGTCTTTGTTTGTCCATAAGGAATGTCATTTAGCGCTCTCCATACTAAAAGCTGAAACGGTGTACCCCTGTAATCAATGGAAAATGTAAATTCTGTCCGTTTTCCTTCAAGATATTCGATGATTTCATCACAATAAGGAGCGAGTAGAGCTGTATTTTCGACCAGCATAGCTTTAGGATATTTTTTCTTAACCCATTCACTCACTGCTGCAAAAGGCTGATTTTGTGATCCAACGTATAAAAGATGTTTGGACGTTGCTGCGACATAGAGATGCCAGTCCTTATGTTGAAGTAAAGACCAATATATGTTGTTCATTTTTCATTTCTCCTTTTTCTCGCTTGATTGATAGAGCTTTCGATATTGAATTGGTGTATGACCAAATTTATTTTTAAATAGAGTAATGAAGTAAGTTGAATTAGAGATGCCTACACTTATCGATATATCTGTAATAGATTTATTTGTTTCAATCAGGTAGTCTTTAGCAGCCTTTAATCGGATATGTTGAATGTATTCAGCAGGAGTAATCCCCTTAATCTTTTTAAATGTTCGATGTAAATGAAAGGGGCTCCCATGAGCAATCATCCCTAATAATTCAAGATTTAACCTTTCAGCGAAATTTTTATCAATGTATTCAGTAACATGATCAATCCATTCACAATCAGGCAGATTTTCGTTTGTTGGCTTACAGCGTTTACAAGGACGAAAGTTTTCATTGAGGGCTTGCTCTGCTGTTAGAAAAATTCGTACATTTTCTTTTTTAGGTACACGTGATTTACATGAAGGCTTACAAAAAATTTTGGTCGTTTCGACAGCATAGAAAAATTGATGATTGTATGTTGCATCATTATGAATGATTGCTTGCCATCTTTCGTCTGTCATCATTTCTACATGATGTTGATTGCTACCACTATTCTGTGCCGCTTCCATGTTTTTTTTATCCTTCATTATGTTTTCACTCTTTTCTTTTAAAATGCTTTCCTCCATGTTTTTGTACAACAAAGTATAACTGCATGTGAACGAAAACATAAGTCCATTCTAACGTAATAGCAAGATATTGAAGTTTTTTAGTCAATAAAAAATCCCCTTCGCATTATAGCGAAAGGGATAATAAGTTCTTGATTTAGTGAATATCTCGCTTTTTGAAGTTACCACCCCGTACCTCTGAAACATCCGAAATAACGACAAAGGCACTTTCATCGATATCTTTGATAATTGACACTAGTTTATTTTCTTCCATACGGTTAATAACACAGTTTAAAATATCTGTGGGTTCATTGGAAAATCCGCCGCGACCTTTTGTATATGTAACACCGCGTCCTAAGCGAGCTTGAATTGCATCTCCAATCTCTTCTGATTTGGCACTGACTACTCGAACATCTTTGGATTTTTCTAAACCAACTTGAATAATATCAATAACATTTTTGGCAATATAGTATGTTAAAGCGGAGTATAATGCGCTCTCTAAGCCAAAAATAAAGCTTGCCCCTAAGAAAATAAAGGCATTGATAAATAATATAATATCCCCGACTGAAAACGGAATCTTACGTGATAGTAGCACAGCTAAAACCTCAGAGCCATCCAAAGCGCCACCATTACGCAAGACAATCCCAATCCCAACACCTAGTAGCAAACCACCAGATAAAACAATTAATAACGGATCATTTGGACCTAAAATTGTTTTAACATCATGCATAAGTACAGTGGAAATAGATAGAGCTGCTATCCCAGTACTACTCATCAATGCAAAAGTTTTACCTACTTGTTTGTAGCCAATCCAAATAAAAGGAATGTTTAATACAAAGAGCAGTACGCCTAATGGAATACCAAAGAGGTGTGCTCCCATAATACTAATACCTGTCACGCCACCATCAATGACATCGTTCGGAATTAATACCGCTTCTAGTCCATATGCTGCGATGATGGCGCCAATTATAATCATGATAAATTTTCGTGTATTTTCAACTGACTTTCTTCTTTTCATAAATCTTCTCCATTTCTTTACGTAAAAATAATACTTAAGGTTTTGGGATAATATTTATAGCTATTGTTTTTGTCTCATCATTGTTTGAGTCGGCCATATTATAGTATTTAATGATTAAATCGTTTAATTCAGTTTCAAAGTTCTGGAATTGATCAGTCGTTAATGTTAAATCAATAAATGAAAAAGTTGCTAAATCAGCAGTGCTTTCTTTTTCATCCAATGAATGTAAATAATTTTGATATTGAGATAGTAAAGTTAATTGATAGTTGGAAACATAATTTAATTTTTGTTTGATCGTTAGTTGTACCCAGTCCTCCGTACTAAGTTTTTCTGCTCCTTCATTTAATGCATAAAATTTCTCTGTAACAGAACGTACTTTTCTCTCTTTCACAATTTTAATGATATTTTCATCTGCTAAAATTTGGATGTGTCGATATAAAGTAGCCTGAGGTACATCCTTTATAATAGAAATCATTTCCAATGTGCTTAAACCTTCTTCTTTATTGTGCATCAGAGCTTGGAAAATTTTCATTCTCACAGGGTGCATTAAAGTCTCTGCCTTATTCCGCATAAAACGAACCTCCTATCAGATGGTATCAAGGGAAGCAATCAAATGTTATCAACATGAGAACATTATCAATAAATATACTATATATTTTTTTTACAGATGTACAGTAAAAAGGTAATGAAATTTTTTACATCTTATGTTATCATTATTGATAATGATAATAAATGGAGGTTTTAGAGATGAAATTACACTATGGTTTTGATGATTTAGACCAACTGGATTGGGCAAGTATACTTCCAATCATTTTGCCATTTATATTCGTAGGATTTGTTCTAATCATTGTTGCTTTATTCGATTTATATCGGCACCGGGATACGCGGGAAAACATACTGATGTGGACCATTATTATTTTGTTCTGTAACTCAATTGGTTCTGTTCTATACTTCATTATTGGTAGAAAGGATGTAAATAAACGTGCGCTTAGAGATTAAAAATATTACGAAAAAGTTTAAACAAAAAACAGCCGTGAATGATTTTTCAATGGTCATTGATGCTAGTGAGTGTGTTGGATTAATTGGACCAAATGGAGCGGGGAAATCCACGTTAATTCAAATCATTGCCGACATTTTGAATGCAGATAAAGGGGAAATTCTTCTTGATGATCAAAAGATTTCATCTATGAAAAATCAAATTGGTTACTTACCTCAGTATCCTAATTTTTACTCGTGGATGACAGCATTTGAAACATTGTCTTTTATGGGAACACTTTCTGGTTTATCAAAAAATGAATTACAGCGAGAGATTCCACTGCTTTTAGAAAAGGTAGGCTTAGGAAAAGAAGCACATATGCATGTGGGGACATTTTCCGGTGGTATGAAGCAACGCCTTGGCATCGCACAAGCCTTATTGCATAAGCCTGCTTTAATGATTATGGATGAACCAGTATCAGCGCTAGACCCCATAGGCAGAAGAGAAGTGTTAAATCTATTAAAAGAAATAAAAAAAGAAACGACTATTCTGTTATCAACGCATATTTTAAGCGATGCGGAGGAAATTTGTGAGCGCTTTGTTGTCATAAAAAATGGTCACAAAATAGAGGATGCGACAAAATTAGAGCTGCTTGAGTACCATCAAGAATCAGCTATCTATGTGAAGTTACGTGAACAAGATTGTAAGTGGTTAACAATGATTGAACATTTACCGTATGTGAAGAAAATCGAAAGCTATGGAGATGGCTTTAAAATATATGTTCATCATTTGGAAGGTGATGCCCATCGATTGTTACAGCACGGATTGGATTCAAACGTAATGTTTACAAAGTTTGAAATGGGTATTCAAGAAAGTCTAGAAGAAATATTTTTAGAATTGGTGGTGTAAGCGAATGAGTGCTTTTATTGCATTAAGCAAAAAAGAAGTACAGCAAATGGCAAGGGAGTTTAAAATATTGTGGCTCCCAATCGTATTTATTTTACTAGGGCTAACTCAGCCGATTATGATGTATTATTTACCGGTTATTTTACAATCAGCAGGTGGTATTGAAGGTATAATAATTGATCCTACGATGGCAAAGCCTGAAGGACAGGAGGTACTTGCCTCAACATTAAATTCACAGTTTGATCAGCTAGGCATTATTATTCTGGTCGTTGCCACTATGAGTATTATTCAAGGAGAGAAAGCAAATGGCATGATGGGCTTTATCCTAACAAGACCAGTATCAATATCTTCATATTTAAATAGTAAAATCATCATCCATTATATTTTAGCTGTTATATGTATAGCTCTTGGCTATGCAGTATCTTATGGCTATTCAGCGTATTTATTTACTACTGTTCCTATGACACAAGCTATGTGGGCTTTTGCATTTTATTGTGTTTGGCTGTTATTCATCATAACGTTTGTTGCGATGATAAGTACATTTTTTAATAGTCCTGCATTTATTGCACTAATAAGTATCGTTGTCCTATTAGTATGCCGCTTTATCGCCGGCTTACATCCTTTTATAGACGCTGTAAATCCTGCAAGTAATAGTTTGTCAGCGGCGAATATACTGATCACAGGTAATTTGGAAGCAGGGGATGGCTTCCATATTATTGTAACACTACTATTGGTGCTATTAATGATTACTACCATGCATGGTTTCATTGCGAAAAAGAAATTTTAAAAGGGATGGTGATGAATGCATGTTATTAATAGAAGATTTACAGAAATCGTATGGACAGCATGAAGTATTAAAGGGCGTAGCATTAAAGGTAGAAAAAGGAGAGGTATTGGGGTTTGTAGGTGGGAACGGGGCAGGTAAAACAACAACATTAAATTGTATTACTGGCTTAGTAGAGCAGGATTTTGGAAAAGTGATGATTAATAATGTACCAAAATCACAGTCACTAGACTATAAAAAGCAATTTTATTTTATCCCTGACACCATTCATGTTTTTCCAAATATAGCTGCCTATGATTGGATACATTTTGTTTTGAGCTTATATGAAAAGACAGATGATGCAAAACTACAAAGCTTCATCCATGTCTTTGGTATGGAAAAAAGTATAAATAAGCCAATGGGAACGTATTCTTATGGAATGCTCCATAAAATGGCGTTGATTACTGCCTTTTCGATTAGTCCGCCTATTCTTATAATGGATGAGCCTTTAAATGGACTGGATCCACTTGCAGTTGTTGCTTTTAAAAATTGTCTAAAAGAATATGTTGAGAATGGTGGGACGGTTCTGTTTTCCACTCATTTGTTGGATGTTGCCGAGAAAATTTGCCGATCCATTTGTTTTTTAAAGGATGGCAAGATCGTTTTACATGAATCTGTAGAAAATCTGCTAGTCGATGGAAGCCTAGAAACTATTTTTATGGAGAAACAAGCTAATGAAGGATAATTTGCCATTAATTAAATTTTTCTTAACATCCGTTTATACAAAACCAAAGCAACCATTGGTACAAGTGCTTTTATTGCTAGCCTTTATTTATATAGCCTTACAGTATTGGGCATTTATCTTTATGATTTATTTTTTTGCTTCCTCAGAGGTGTTTTTATTTTACAGCTTTATAGTATCGAATAGTATCACATATATACTGATTTCCTATTTTGCGATTTCAGTAGTGTTTAGTCAAAGTGATTTTTCTATCTTAGCTCATTTGCCGATTTCAGCGAAGCAGATTGTAATGGCGAAAATAGTAAGTGGTGTAGCTCTACCTATATTGGTCGTTGGAGTACTCTCCATACCTACATTTTTTATTTTATTAATAGAGTTTAATATAGGATTTGCTGTAAAATCTTTTGTATTTTTACTTATGGTAAACATTTTCATTACATTATTTCTACTATGTATTTTATCTGTTTTGAATTATTTTCGCACTATTTTTAGGAATATATCCATCTATTTGATGGTTAGAATGACGTTTATTTTAGGGATTGGCATTTGCCCAATAGTCTTTTTTTTGCTAAGTAATGCTGAGGCAATTAAGCTTGTTTTAGCGAAAATAGATACAGCAACCATGGCATCCTTAAGTGCGTCCATATCAGATTTTCTCGACATAGGCTATCGTTTTGCAATGCAACAGACATGGCTTGCGGGATTATTGCCATTGACAGCTGCCCAAAATGTACTTTATTTCTCTATAGTATTCTTGTTATGCTTTTTATTGTTTAACATAACTATAACAATCATTGGGTCTAAGTATTATGAATATGGTTCGTCTGTGAACAAAATTGAAAAAACGGCTAAGGTTTGGAGAAGCAATACTAGTTGGAGCAATTACTTACAACGAGAATACTGGATTATTCAATCTGAACCCTATTTTAAAATGCAAGCGATCTTAGGTATCATTATGACACCAATCGGCACAGCAGTTTTGCTAATTATGATTCGGATGAATATGCTAAAGGTAGACTGGATTATTGACAATAAAGCTTACCTTTTTGTCTATATGATTTTGTTTTTGAGCTGTATGAACAATATTAGTGGAACACCCTATTCTAGAGAGGGGAAATACTATGCTTCCAGCAAAACATTACCCTTGGAGCCACAGAAAATATATATGGCAAAAGTAGTGATTTCTTCATGCATCAGTACATTATCAGTCATCATAAGCTATAGCATTTATATGCTATTGGAAAAAAATGACATGATAATGATGCTGTATTTATTGATGACATTACTATTAGTCTTTTCTTATAATTTATTGTCTCCGCTTTACGATAGAAGGCATCCATTACTTGACTGGACCAATCCATCAGAGGCCATTAAATCCAATCCTACAGTATTAATTAGCTTACTATATGGATTACCTTTATTGATAATCATTGCAGTACTTCATACTGGCTTGCTTACGTTCAATGTTTCACCATGGATTACAGCAGTTATTATTTTGATGATTGTAACTATAAGTACAATCACGATAATTTATAAGATAGTTGATCGAGAGAATCGGAAGGGATATGTAAACAGTTGAATGTAAAAATAGATATAACTAGTAATATTCCATTTTATCAGCAGCTAACACAGCAGCTGCTTTTAGCAATAGCGATAGGAAATTTGCAATATGGTGATCAGCTACCCTCGATTCGTGATTTAGCAAGGCAAACAAATCTCAATCTTCACACCGTTCATAAAAGTTATAAGGAGCTACAAAAAAGGGGCATTATTACAATAAAGCCTCGTTCAAAAGCATTTGTGATTCATGAAAATTCCACCGAAGCCCAGCGAACCTTCCGCAAATTGCTATGAAAATGGAACAAATTATCATCGAGTCCTATGTTTTAGGGATTGCTGAACAGCAGCTTAAGCAGTTGTTTCAGGAGAGAGTGGAGAAGTATTATATGAAGTATTAGCATTCAGAAATGAGATGACTTCTGTTATTTACAAAAGTCATCTCAAAATTGTTTATTTATACCTTTCAATATAGTTAAATCAAAAACACCGCCACAATCGTCGTAATAACAAGACCAATCACTACGGGTAATAAATTACGCCTTGCAAGTTCAAATGGACTTACATTGCATATGGCAGCAGCAGGAATTAACGCCCAAGGAATTAATGTACCCCCACCAATAAAAGACATATTATTTAGCTGTAACAATTATGATTTCTCTGGCTTGCTTACTGCTCGTATAATCGTCCTTTGTATCAATTACAATTTGCTCAAATATGGTTGTCATTAATTGCTTACGTTCGTAATCATCAGCATTTAACCAAAGAGTATCGATGTTGCGAATAATGGATCTGATTTCCTCGTGATGCCGAATGTCCTGCTGCTGAATATTCTTTAACTCCCGTCGAATTTCTTTTTCTTTGTCCCGTAGTTTTTCGGTTTCGAGTATTAATTCATCAATATCAATAATATCATTTTCGAACATGGTTTTTTTCTTGAGTAAAAGCTTTTGTATGGAGGCCAGTTCCTGCTGTAATGAGGAGAGCTGTGCTTTAGGATAATTGGATTCGCCTTCATTACTTTTAAAATGACCACCCACTAAGTCATCCCACTGGGCAAATACCGTTTGTACTAAATTGTTTTCTAAAATCATATGACTAGTACAGGTTTTTCCTGCTTTCTTTCCTGAACATCGGTAGTTCTTTTTCTTGCCTACTTTGTGCCCTGACATTGAGTGACCGCATCTGGCACATTTTAAAATCGAAGAAAAATAGTAATTGCTTGTTTCACGTTTTCCGCCAAAGGTCCTGCGCTTATCCAACAAATCCTGTAGCTCCCAGAATTCATCACGATCTATAATGCGTTCGTGATTTCCCTCGAATAACTCCCGTTTGCGAGGTGGTTTTTTGATGTCTTTGGGATTAGAGCTGAACATTAAATAGCCAGCGTATGTAGGATTATTGGCAATATCTCGCACACTGTCTACATGCCATCTTCCGCCTCTTCTTGTAGGGATTCCTTTACTAGTTAGTTGACGAGCTAGTGTGTAAAAGCCTATTGATCTAGCTAACTTAAATATTTCTTTTACAATTTGAGCCTCTTCTTCATCTATCCCTAATTCACCATCAATGACCTTATAGCCATAGGGAGGGGTGCCACCTTTCCAGCGTCCCAATTTCACTTTCTTTTCTAATCCAAAGCGCACTCGTTCCGCCGTATTTTCTCGCTCCCATTGTGCAATAGCTGCCACTAGGGTGATAAACAAACGCCCCATAGCATTAGTAGTATCATAGACTTCTGTTGCAGATTTAAAATTACATTCGTATTGATCTAATTCTGCTAAGATAGTATGCAGGTCAGGCACAGATCGAGTTAATCGATCAAGTTTATACACTAGTAGGACATCAATGTCCCCTTGCTTAATTCGATTGAGCATATTTTGGAAATGAGGTCTGTTTAAATCTTTAGCAGAATACCCATCATCGATATAGGGCTTCTCAATAATTCCCCATCCTTGTGATACACAATAAGCTTCTAATTTCTCAATCTGGGCAGCTATTGAAAATCCATGCTTGGCCTGTTCATCTGTACTCACTCGAACATAGATGACGCATTTCATCAGTATTCACTCCTAATAATAAGAAAAGAGCGAGACAAAGGAGCCTTGCTCTTTAATTTATATATAGCACTAAAATTGCATATCATTCATATGATTTTTGCTTAACTACTTATTTTTAGTGTTATTCTTGTTTAACCTAATTTTCCTTTTTGCTCTACGAAAGCTGATAATGTTCCTGCCTTTTGCTCAGCCTCTAATTCTTGACGATAACTTTCCAATTCAGCATCGATTTTATTTTCAACTGTGGCCGCTATTTCGGAGCGGTTTTTAAATAATTGCTCCACATGGTTAAGCAATGTCTCTCGCACATCTCGATCAAGATCCATATAGCCCTTCATGATAGCAATCTCTAATTCTGTGAGGTTGCTTTTTTTTGCGTATTCATCCAGTGAGAAAGTTTCTGGTTGAATAAACATTTCACCTTCACCTGTACGAAGCCAGTGCTCGTTTACATTGAACTCTCTGCAAATATCATAAAGAGTTCGATTCGGTATCCGAAGGTGAGGTATGTTCAATTTGTTATAAAAAAACAGGTACTCTTTGGTGTGATAACGGGATATATATATGCGAAGATTGCGCGCAAAGAATGAATGATATCGGAAATGAACTAGATTAATAAATTAGGTGTTCCACGTATGAAAGTGACAAGCCCAATCGACATATTCTGATAAAAAAGGAGTGTGAATGATGAAAGCAGTAAAAATGACAGAAGAAAAGGTTCGAAAACTGTTACCAATCGTTGAAAGTATTCTGTCAAGGGAATATGGAAGAAAGGTGACACTAAAGGACCTAACAGTAGGAGGCATTACTGTTTATAAAAAAGATTGCGCAAAATAGCGCAGTCATGTCCCATTTTGTACAAGCATACTAATCCATGTAAAAGGACTGATGCTTTGAACATCCTAGTAAAGCGTTGGCTCAACATGACACCTAGTGAACGTTTATGTCGTATCTTCCTACGAACCAATTTACAGTACCTGAAAGGGGGAGTTCATGGAACATAAATTTATTTAGAAAGTGCTATATGACAAGTTAATTTTAATATCGTTTCAAAAAAAGGGAATAATCAAAAATCAACTGGTATTGTGAGAAGTAGATGAGCTAGTTCGCATTGTTTGCCATGTCGCACAATAAGGTGCTACGCAATGCATTAATTGATGAAACAGCCAAGCGGTAGCATGTGTTTAATGTATGAAGAATATATTAATTTAAATGTAAAGGATAGAAAAGGGGATGGGGATTATTGGATTATTAAATATTGTTATGAACGCTTTCGGGATTACCATGATAACATTGTTTATTTTTCTTTGGTCAGCTGATGAAGAGAAGTGGAGTTTAAAGGGCATAGCTTCTTACGCAGTTCCTACAGTATTAGTTTATTTTGTTGTTTTTGTGTTTGTGTAGAAGATAGAAATTTCTAGTATCCAATATAGTGAATCTCCTAACACTAGCGAAGTTCACTAAAAAACGTTGTAAATTGATATTATCAAGTTTTATCAAAAGCGTTCGGAAATGCTCCTAAGAAACGTTTTACAATAATAAACAGGTTACTGGTGCCTGTATGTCGGAAACAAGTAATCGAGACTATTAAATTGATAGTCTCTTTTATAATAACAATACATTCCATCTATCCTATGATAAGGTAAAAATGAGGTGTATGTAATGGATATAGAAAAGAAACTTTATCCTGCATATTCCTAATAGTGACATATCATTCCATGTACATTATGATTAATTTTGAAGGTGGTGAAATAAATGAGTGTGAAAAACAAAGTTAAATATTCTAATATGGTTACAGTAATATCGTAAGCCCGAAATATAAAAAAGCGCACCTTCTCGGTACGCACGACGAATGGCCCGCTATCTGGTTTTTTTTTCAGATAGCTGGCTATTTTGAACA
>NZ_JBNNMG010000076.1:0-23527 GCF_050272555.1 Lysinibacillus sp. NPDC047702
ATTTTTTTATGAAAAAAATTTAAAACCGGTGAAATTTTACTGATCGTAAAATTTCACCGGCTTTTTAGTTTAGAGAAGGGTTTTGTCCCAGCCTCACTTTTTATTGTACATCCGATTTAATCATTTCAAATAACAATGAGACATTAGTTCCTCGTTGCAATGAATGGCAGCCATCCATTAAAAATGCCCAGCTTTTTTTCATTTTTTCTCTATATGGCAGCTCTGGATTAACCGGAAAAAATTCCCTTAAATACTCCTCAATATTGCCAGTGAGATTATCCATAAAATCATCTGCCTTTTGCACTTTTTCTGTTGGAATTTCATTGCGTTCATCCCAAAGTACATGTTCTAAGTTTGTAGAAAAATAAAATAATTGATAGGGTACTTTTAAACGGTTAATACTGAAGTGGTCATTCGCCACTAATATCCTGGCATTATTCGCTTTCATTTCATTACGTTGTTCAATTTGCTCTTTGCGTTTATCTGACTTCACTAAGATTGAATCCTCTGTATAAAATAATTTTTGCTCGATATCCTCCTTCACCTTAACAAATTCTGGCGCAATAAAGCACCCGTCTGCATCTGTGATATGAACAACTGCCGTTAAATCCTTTGCTAAAAACTTATATTTATTTAAATAGCTCTGGATTACTTTAATAACACTATTTTTAATATTAGGTATACGCTTATTGGCATCCCATTTTGTCAAAATATCCTCACGCTGAACATCAAAGCGAATCATCGAATTTGCAAAATATTCATCTAAATAATCCTCTAGGATAATCTGTTCTGTCTGTCCCTCAACAATGATTAAGAGAACTTTTTTAGTCATGCTGCACACCCGCTTTTCTAAACGCACGCTTCATTTTAAATGATTTTGTTTCCTTATAAACTTCCTCATCCTGGCCACCAAGCTGAATAGCACGCAGGTAGACATCCCTAGCATTATTCACTTCTTTTATTCCTTTTAGCTGCATATAGCGGTGATTTTCATTTGTTGTTGTAAACCATAAATTTTTAATGGCTAGCACCTCTAACACACGTAGATTATGGGATGTAAAGATAAGCTGACCTTTTCCATCCTCATCTATCACTGTTAACAACTCACCTAACAAATATTCAAAAACACCAGAATCTAATTCATCAATGATGACACATGCATTAGGATTGTTGTATACCGCAATAAGCAAGCTAAGAACAGAAATTATTTTTAATATCCCCTCTGACTCTGTCCGAAGAGGTAATTCACGGTCTCCACGCTTTGATAAAAATTCAAAACGAACCCCTTTTGCTCCACTATCCATTGTTTGTTTCGTAATAACATTAATTTTTATGGTCAGACCTGGGATAATTGCTGACAATACTTGATTACTTTGTTCGACAACCTCACATAACACATAGAAAGTCTCTTCTGGCAAGACTGCTGGTCCCTTTAGATCATATGGTATTAAGCCTCTAGTTTTCTCTAAATGGATACTAAAGGGCATGATTCGCTCTTCAAACAAAGGCGCGATATTTTGATTATTCACAACATGTAAATCTTGATTAAAATCAATTGCTACATTTTGAAGGAGCTGCATCTCAAGCTCCGAAAGCCTTTCTTGTAATAAAAGCTTTAAATCTTTATGAAAGATAAAGGACATATATTGCCTTCTGGCTAATTGCTGAACAACTAGCAATTGAATACGTGCTTTTTCATTCATATCTGAAAGTTTAGCGTTACGAATCTGTACATCGTCTTCTGTAATAGCAATTAGTATCTTCATACGTTTGCCCTTGTCATTTTCTCGATACGTAAGCCGTTCAAGAACTGTGTATAGTCGATGCTCGTCCTCTTTTAGCTCTACATAATAATTGATAAAAAATGTACCAAACTGATTTTCCACAAGAAATTCAAAATCTATACTAGCCTTACCCTCTCCCGCCATGACTAAGCGCTTTTCTTGTACAGGTAATTTCACTTCTGCTATCCAGCCTGAAACTAGTGCTTTCAATATACTAAAGGCATCGACAATCGTTGTTTTACCTGAACCATTTTGTCCATATAAACCTACAACATTGGCCTGTAAAAATGACTCAAAATTTACTGCTAAGGAAATTTCACCATGACGAACATTTCGTAAATTTTGCACTGTAATTTTCTTAATCTTGATAATTGCCATTATGCAAACATCCTTTTTTCTCTCATTATAATGAAAATCAGTATATTTTATAACAATTTCAAATTTAAGTAACCACTAGCCTAAGGCAAATAGGAATTTTGAAAATAGGCTATGTTAGAACAAATAAAGAAAGGTGTGTTTCATTGGTATATGCTAGATTAGCTCCTGATGATTTTAATCAACAGCTCAGACCTAGCATGAAAATTTGGGTTACTCTCCCTACTGGTACTTATCATGGCACATTGATACGGGCTTTGGATCAGGAGGAAGAACTGCAGAAATCCAGCTAGATAACGGTCAATTAGTGACAGTGGATGTCTATCAAATAACTGCAGCAGGAACAGGGACACCTCCATGTAGCCCCTATCCTCCATATGATCCATCACCGTATCTGCCCCAGCCCCATCTTTGGCGGACAATACCCTAGTTTCCCGGGCTTACCAGGGATAACAGATATGTTTCCTGGCATATTTGGAAACCCAAGATAAAGCTTTTTATTGAAGATAAAGATAGACTATATGCTTCATCCATTTTTATCATAATAATGTATGTAATTTAAAAGACCTAATTTTAAAACTAAAAGATGTTTTTCACCAATAATTTAATTCTTCAAAACAACTTCAAGAATATCACTTCTTATAATTAAATATTAATAAAATGTTAAAATTTAGTAAATTTTTCAACTTCCAATAAAAATTTTCATACTAACAAACCATTTTATTCAATTTTGTTTTAAAGATTATAAGTCGAAATAGTAAGTTTATTGGGTTGTGAATCATATTTTTTGGCAGTATAGTAGTTTAATGTTAGGGGATGTTTGGATTATTTTCCATTCATTAATATTTTAATAAAAAGGTACACATACCTTCCATGAAAATTACATCAGGACTGCCAAATGTAATGTTCTCTACTATTTACTTTTGACTATCTCAGCTTCGATTGTCTATTTTTTTACTTAAAATATGTTTTGTATATAATTATAGGAGGAAGAACATGAAGAAAAGTAAGAAACAGCACATGTCCATCAGTAGGAAATTAACAACCATTGTAATAAGTATTTTATTACTATTTGGATTAGTCAATCTAGGTCTATCCTATTACATAGTAAAGAATAGTAATTTAAAAGATATGAATCAATCTCTTTATGATAAAGGAATGATCTTAGCAAAAACAATAGATCTAAAAACATTGCAATCTATTATAAAGGAGCCTAACGCTAGTAATTCAGATGTTCTTCGTTTAACAAAAGAAATGGACGATATAAATGATCACTCTGATATTATTACAAATCTATTTCTTATAACGGTAGATGGAGACAATATAAAAGCGCCTGTTCTATCCTCAAGTATACTGGAATTTGGGGCGGAGTATAACCAAGATATGATATCTATGGGCTTATCAGATGACTTTTTAGCAAGAATTAAAGAAATTTTTGACACAAAAGAAGCGACTGCTACGAACATCTACTCAGATGAGTATGGTAGCTACAAAACAGGCCTTACACCAATTTTGGATGAAAACGGAGCAGTCTTAGCTGCATATGCAATTGACTATGACGTATCAATGGTAACGGCTAAGGCGATGACAGAGGTTTTATGGATTCTTTTAGTTACAGTGATTTTCTTAATTGGTTCTTCCATTGCTGTTTTTACAGTTTTAAAAAGAAAATTAACACCGATTCAGCATCTTTCCCTACAATCTAAAAAAGTGGCAGAAGGTAATTTAGAGCTAGATCCCTTACCTGTGATATCAACAGATGAAGTGGGTCTACTCACAGAAAACTTTAATTCCATGATTGAAAATTTGAAAGCAGTTATTAAAAGCACCACAAATGTTTCTGCACGTGTTTCGAACACCGCCAATGTATTATCTACCAATATGCAAGAAGCAACAGACTCGTACAATAGTGTAGCTTCATCTATGCAAGAAATTGCTGGAGGCGCTGATTTACAAGTCCAAAAAGCAAAAGAAAGCTCGATCACCATTGAGGAAATGAGCATGGGTATTCAACGAATTGCCCTGACCTCCAATCAAATATCAGAATCCTCAATCCTAGCATCTGAGGAAGCTGAAAAAGGAAATGACTCGACAAATAAATCTGTAGCTCAAATGAATGCGATTAGTAAAGCAGTGAATCAATCAGCAGCATCTGTAAAAATGCTTGGCGAACATTCAGGTAAAATTGAAGAAATCGTTGGTATTATTACAGGTATCGCCTCTCAAACGAATTTATTGGCATTGAATGCAGCCATTGAAGCAGCTCGTGCTGGTGAAGCTGGAAGTGGCTTTGCTGTTGTAGCTGATGAAGTTCGTAAGCTTGCTGAGCAATCTGAGGCATCTGCTCGCGAAATTTCCACGCTTATCTCACATATTCAGCATGATACAAATACATCTGTAAATGTGATGATGCGTGCTGTGGAGGAAGTAGATAATGGTTTAGTCATGATTAATGATTCTGAAAAATCATTTAGTCATATTTTAACTTCAATCCACCATGTTACTGGACAAATACAAGAACTATCCGCAACAATAGAAGAAATGGCAGCCGGCATGGAAGAAGTAACCTCCGCTGTAAAGGATATGGAAGATTTCTCTATGGGGTCAAGAGATAATACACGAGCAGTCGCTGAAACTTCCTCTTCTCAACTGAATACCGTACAAAGAGTTTCTGAAGAAGCGCAAGTATTAACTGATTTGTCCAGCGAATTATTAAATGTTGTTAACACATTTGTCGTGAAATAAAAATGAAAAGAGTCTTTCTATAAGCAGAAGCAGGTTCTCAGTATCCCGCAGATTTATGAACATCTGCGGGAGTTTATCGCTAAAATGAATTTTTAATATTCTGCTTATTGATTTCCCTCTTTGATAATAGGAGTTGTTATGATTGAATAATACACGAGATTTTAATTTATATTTATCACATCATCAAACACAACTATTTGAACAACAAATGCTAGTCTCTCCATGTATTGAACTGTTAAAAGAGAAGGATCTGCTAGCATACCAAGCTTTAAATCAAACTAAAGCCTATTACGATACAAATACCACAATACCTGAAATTTTTTATCAAGCTGTACACCAATTTGCTGATGCAATTGCCTTATCTTTCGAGGGCGGTACAATGACCTATCATCAATTAAATGAACGATCTAATCAAGTTGCCCATATGTTAATAGACAATGGTCTGCAAAAAGGTGATTTTGTAGCCATTTTAATGGAGCGTAGTAAGGAAACAATCATTAGTATTCTAGGAGTACTAAAAGCAGGTGGTGCCTATGTTCCCATTGATCCAAGCTATCCACAAGAACGTTGCCAGTACCTCTTGAACGATACTGCCGCCCCATTTGTATTGACGAAAGATGAACATATGAACTTACTGAACCAACTCATACATAATGATGTACAACCTCGGATGGTGTTGACCATCAATCAGAAGGAAAGTTTTTCAAAAGAAAATATTCACAGTAATCTACACCCATCCGATTTAGCCTATATTATTTATACATCTGGATCCACAGGTAAACCAAAAGGTGTCATGATCAAACATGGGGCTGTTATTAACTTAATAACAGATCATCAGAGAATTTACCAATCCTCTAAAGATGACGTTTATTCTCAATTTATCTCCTATAGTTTTGACCCTTCAGTGACAGAAACATTGACAGCTTTTTTTTCAGGTGCAAGACTGCACATGCTCACAAGTATTGAACGGCTATCCGTCGAAGCATTTGCTAATATGATCGCACGCGAAAACATTACTACTGCGACTGTGCCAAATACTTTCTTTACACAGCTTGCTACATATCTATCTGTAGAATTTCAAGAAAATTTATCGTCTCTTAAATTTTTATCAGTTGGTGGTGAAGCTCTAATGCCTGCTGTTGTACAAAGATGGCAGGAGAAATTCGGTAAATGGACTGAAATTGTTAATGTTTACGGACCAACTGAATGCACAGTGCTATCCTCCTACTATAAGATAAAGGATTCTATAACAGACAATCAGGGAAGCATGCCAATTGGCAGACCGATTGCCAACTATGAAATGTATATTGTTAATAGCAATAATCAGCTTTGCCCAATCAATGTCACAGGTGAATTATGTATTGCAGGCGCTGGTTTAGCAGCAGGTTATTTACATCAACCTGAAAAAACAGCCGAGGTTTTTGCTCCACATCTATTTAAAGCTGATGAATTGATGTATCGAACAGGCGATTTAGTCCGTTTATTACCAAGTGGTGTAATTGAATTTATTGGACGGAAAGATTCGCAAATAAAAGTAAGAGGATTTCGTATAGAGCTTGGGGAAATTGAAGCCGTGTTAAGTAATTACCCTAACATACAAGAGGCAATAATGGTCGCGAAAAAAAAGGCAGATGGCAATAATAGTTTATTTGCCTATTATACTGTGTCAGGCGGTATGCAAATAGAACAAAAGACCATTAGAGAGTATTTATCAAATAATTTACCAGAATATATGATTCCTGAGCGATTCTTTGAATTACTAGAGATGCCTCTATCTCCAACAGGTAAAATTGATCGAAAGCAATTACTAGAGATAGAAGAAACCATTTCTCTAAATAGCAAATATACAGCCCCAGAAAATGATAGGCAGGAAATGCTAGCTAAGGCATGGGAGTATGTACTTGGTGTTGAGCAAGTTGGCATTCATGATAACTTTTTCCACATCGGTGGGCATTCATTAAAAATTCTAGAGATTCTTGTACAAGTGAAAAAGCATATTCCCTTCTTAAAAATACAAGATTTCTTCCAACATCAAACTATTGCAGAGCTTGATTATTATATTCGTAACTATCAAGCTGAGGATCAGGCAAACCCAGTGTTGCCATCTACTGTCCTATTAAAGGAATTAAAGGAGCCTAACCGCCTACCAGTTTCTGATGCAGTAGAACCATTACCAATGAAAACAGTATTGCTTACAGGCGCTACGGGCTTTTTAGGAAGTCATGTATTATATGAGCTGTTAATGACAACAAATGTACAGGTTTACTGCCTCATTAGACCAAATGCTCGTGTATCCATTGAAGAAAAGCTTAATGATACTATGCAATTTTATTTCGAGGACAGCATCACTACACTTTTGAAAAATCGAGTGACAGTGATACAAGGAGATTTGGGGCATCAAAGGCTGGGCCTATCTGACAAAGATGAGCATACAATTATTAATCAGATTGATGCTATTATTCATTGTGGAGCAGATGTAAGGCATTTTGGCGCAGCGGAACAATTTAATGATGTAAACGTCGAAGGTACTAAATATCTACTGAAACTAGCTAAACGTAAAAAGGGTGTTCATTTCCACTATGTTTCAACGATGGGGATTCCAGAGGAGCTTGCCGCAAATAATTGGGGATTCGATGAAGCACAAGGTAACTTTAATTATGACTATCAGCTTGACAATGTTTATACACAAAGTAAGCTAGAGGCTGAGAATCTTGTACGACAGGCCAGCATGCAGGCTATTCCTATATCCATTTATCGTGTTGGGAATTTAACCTGTCATTCTGAAACTGGTAAATTCCAACGCAATATTGATGACAATGCTTTTTATCGTATGATCAAATCCATGCTTTATTTAGGTAAGACTCCTAGTGCTCATTGGCACATTGACTTTACACCGATTAATTATGCCAGCCAAGCGCTAGTAGCTCTAGCATGTCAGTCTGCTTCAAACGGACATGTATTCCATTTATGTAACCCCACTCCGCTGCCCTATCTAAACTTTATTGAATTGATTCAGGAGTTTGGCTATGAGCTTGAAACTGTGACTGCACAGGAATATACGAACTGGCTTTTATATAATGATCATACAGAGGATGCACAGACATATTTATCATTGGCCATTGCACAGCTAGAAGGTGATGGAGCAAGTGATTCACCATTTGTCTTTAATTGCGATAAAACACAAGCATTTTTAGCACATACGAAAATTTTATGTGCAGTGCCAAATACAGCCTTTATTCGCAAGTTGATTCATTACGGCATCAAAATGGAGTATTTCCCTGAGCCAGAGTCTGTAGAAATCATATGAAGACTAACAAAGTATATTTATTTGCGTTACCTTTTGGTCAACAATTGGTACAAGCAGAATGGGATAAGCTGTTCTATCAACTATCACAGCCAGACCAGCATAGAATTTTACAATATAAGCATTGGCAGGATAGGCAAAGGGCATTATTAGGTAGCACTCTTATTCGATGGGCGCTTCAAAAGGTCCTCGGCAATCATCAAATTCAAGTAGAAAGAGATGCTAACGGACGTCCATATATTATTAATAATCAATGGGAGGGCGATGTAAATCTATCACATTCGGGAAAGTGGATAGTCGTGGCACTAACTACAAAGGGTCATATCGGAGTTGATGTGGAAGAAATAATACCATTGTGTGAAGAGGTCATATTTTCTGCAATCACACAGACTGAATTAGATATATTTTTTTCAAAAACCAATCTCAATCGATTACAAGCCTTTTATGAGCTATGGACATTAAAGGAAGCTATCTTTAAAACAGGTCTATTTCTGAATTCCTCACCTCATTTGATAGATACAAGCACTATAAATAACAACCTTATTACTCGATTAATCTATCTTGATAAGCAACATCCCGTTTCTATTTGTTGGGATAGTATGCACACGCATTTAACTGTAATAATATTGAATATAAACCAACTAATTACTCAATAAATAAAGGAATAGTAAACTAGAAAATTTCTAGTGAACTATTCCTTTAAAAAGTGGGATTAATCTCCCCATTTCTTCACTTATTTAAATAAATCTGGGTACATTTCTTTTGCTAAAGCTTCCATACCATCTATCGTATTATAGCTATAGCCAAACATGTAATTATAATCTACAATATAAATTTGTTTATTTTTAATAGCCTTCATGCTTGAAAGTTTGGGATTGGCATAAATTTCCTCACGTACTTTTGTAAGATCTGATCCATCCCAGTTTGGCAGAATTAAAACATCTGGATCTGTAGCAATTAATGTCTCGATGCTAATATCACCTGTCTCATCTTTAAAGATATTATCTAGTTTAATCATATTAAATGAATTATTAAAGAATGATTCCCCATGTGCTGACCATACAAAAAGATCTTTTGGATCATTTGTATGCAAGTATGCAAATGTTTTGTGCTCTTTAATGCTCTCTAATTTAGTAGAAATATTCTTTTGTCTATCTTTTAATTCCTTTATAAAGCTATCTGCTTTGTCTTGAACATTAAAAATTTCCCCAACATTCTCTATATCCTTATAAATCGATTCATATGTTCCACCTGTTATCGAAGATTCTAAAACATACGTTTTAACACCCATATCATTTAGAGAATCTACTGTGCCTACTCCCCATTCAGCGTTATCAAATAATCCACCTCGTCCAAAAACTAGATCTGGATCAGTTCCTAATGTAACCTCTTTGCCAACGTACTCATCACTTAAAATATTTAACTTTTCGTATTCCTTCTCTACAGATGTATCAGGTGCACCAAAGTTTGCACCAACTCCAACAATTTTGTCCCCTAAGCCTAAATGTAATAATAGTTCTGCTGCTGGACGTGTGTTAGCCATAATTCTTTCTGGTGCTTTATCGAATTTTTGCTCTTTCTTTTCCCAAGTTGAGCCACCTTCAGCCTTTGTATAGTTTTCTACTGTTAATGGATAATGCTCTTTCGTTTCTGATTCCTCAGATGTATTTTTTGATGTGCCACCGCAAGCTGTTAACAGTAACATAGCTGCTAAGCCCATCCCTACTAATAATTTCTTCTTCATTTATACTCCTCCTAAAATCCATATGCAAAACTTAATCCATTCGTCACTGGATTAGTAAATGTTTGACACTTAATTTGATATAGAGCTTCTATTGTATCTGGAGTTAATACTTCCTCTGGTGTGCCATGCGCATAAATTTCTCCATCCTTCACTGCGTAAAGATAATCACAATAATGCGCTGCCATCTCTAAATCATGAAGAGCTGCAAGGACTCCTATATTTAGCTCTTTCACACAAGATAAAATTTCAATTTGATAGCGGATATCTAAATGATTAGTAGGTTCATCCAGTATCATAAATTTAGGTTGCTGTGCAATTGTTCTTGCTAAAATAACCCTTTGCTTTTCCCCACCAGATAACGATAAATAGCTACGATCCTTATAATCTTGTAAATTTGTACGTTTCAACGCTTCCTCAACTACGCCATAATCATGCTTCGTGTCTGACTCTAACATTTTCTTATGAGGTGTTCTGCCTAACAGCACCATCTGATGCACAGTTAAATCAAAATGCATTTCATTAAATTGACCAACTACACCTAAATGCTGAGAAATTTTTTTCTCAGGACTTTTTAAAACATCTAAATCATCTAAAAAAACCATTCCCTTTTGCGGTGAAATGCTTTTATAGATACTTTTCAACAAAGTTGACTTTCCGCATCCGTTTGGTCCGATTAAGCCCACAAATTGTTGCTTTTTCACATGAATAGATACATTTTTAACAATTTCTTTTTTGCCTATCTTGACTTCCATTTCCTTAGCAATTAATTCCATTGTTCTACCCTCCGAAGTTGTAACCTTTTTTTACAATCATATAGATAAATAATGGTGATCCAATAACAGAGGTAATGATTCCTATAGGTAATTCAACATTTTGGATTAATGTTCTAGACAAAATATCTGCCCAGATCATAAATAGCCCTCCTAACAGTAACGTACCTAACATTAATCGTTTATGATCTGCACCAAAAATGCCCCTTGTAATATGAGGAATAATTAAACCAACAAAACCAATCATTCCTGTATAGGCAACCATAGTCCCCGCTACTAATGACGTAAGAATCATATATAGCTTTCGGTAAACGCTTAAATTGATTCCTAATGTGATAGCAGACTCATCACCTAATAGCATTGTATTTAATATGCGATGTTGGAGAAGAAATAATGCTGCACCTAACACAACTACAACTGCTAAGATTGGTGTCTTGTCCCAGCTAGCAGTGGCTAAACTACCCATTGACCAGAACGTAACAGCTTTAATGGCATCCGTATTTTTAGCAAAAAATATCATAAGGCTTGAAAACGAACTACATAACGCTCCTATCACAACCCCTGATAACACGAGTTTAATGGAGGTTGCTTTACCACCAATACTTGACAAAAGAAGAACGGCCATCGATGTCAACATTGCCCCTGCAAAAGCACCAAAAGCTACACCAAATTGGGCTAAGAACGCACTACCACCAAAGCCAATTAGAATGGCGAAAGTTGCACCCAATGTTGCACCTGAAGAAATACCAAGAATATATGGATCAGCAAGCGGATTTTGAACAATCGCCTGCATTACTACCCCACACAGGGCAAGTCCAATGCCAATCAATAAAGCAAAAACCACACGAGGCATCCTTACCTGCAAAATAATATTTAAGTACGATTGATTTTGAATATGATCAAGTGATCCTAACTTTCCATTTGTAAGCGTATGTAAAAGAATATCCATAGATTGCTTGAATGGAATACTAACCTGCCCTATTGATACAGATAACACGGCAGATAATAAAATTGCTCCAATGATAAGTAAGATCATGACATAATACATGTTACCTACGCCTATTCTTTTAGCATCCTGTTTATCCAAGATTTCACCTCTATCTAATACATTTTCTTCAAATGATAACGATTATCATTTTCAATATGTATTGTAAGTGATAATCTATTGAAATACAACAGGAAAATTAATTTAATAGCTTTCATCATTTTCAATAAGCACAAAAAAGCCTGTTCTCAAATTGTGAACTTGAGCGCAGGCTGTTGATTTATCGAAAACAGGGACCATCTTATTTCCTAAAAGCCATATCATAATTGAGGCTTTTTCTACTTTTGCACAACTTTTCATCTCTATTGTCCTTTTGAAAGGTAACACGCATGACTTAAATTTTTATATCTACCGTTGAGCTTGAATTATTCTGACTCGTAGGCTCGCTTATTCCTTCAGATATACCTGACTGTTGCTTATTTTGGCTTTCCTCATCCTCAGACAATTGTTTGTACTCCTTAGGATCCTCCTTAGGTATACGCATCGTCAGCGCTTTTCCATATAGCGCGGGGTCATGCTTGACTAAAAATTGATGATCCTTCGTTGGAACTTTATCTCCAGAGGAAATACGTCTCGCAATTTCTAAACATGTTGTATAAATTTTTAACTTGTCTTCCTCTGCCTCCATTTGCTTCTTAGCTGCCTCAGTTTCTCTCTTTAATTGCTCTGCCATCTTCTTTTGCCTTTCTAGCTCTTGTTCTCTCTTTTGCTTCTGCATCAATTGTTTTTCATCTTCTGTTACTTGTGTTGCTGACTTCGTTAGTTTTTGATCTGTAACTGGCTGATGATATTGGTTATATTCAATACGCATCTACTTTCCTCCTTTCTGTATTAAAAGAGCTTCTTAATTTATTATTCGGTTAAAACCGTATCAAATGAACTATAATTTTAGGAATCTTAAACATAAAAACCACCTCTTATAATTATTTACTAATTATAAGAGGTGGTTTTTATATTGAATGTTCTGGGTAGGTAAACTTTAAAAGAAAAAAACCACTTCTCATCAGATAGTAGAAATGATGAGAAGTGGTAGGTGTATTTATATTAATTGTGAGTAACACTACTTCCTAAAAGAAGTGTTGCCTTACTATATTTAATTACATCATCCCCGGCATGCCCATGCCACCCATATCAGGCATTCCTGGCGCTGCTGGGTCTGGAATATCTGCTACAACTGCTTCTGTTGTTAAGAATAAAGCTGCTACAGATGCTGCGTTTTGTAATGCAGAGCGCGTTACTTTCGCTGGGTCTACAACGCCCGCTTCAATCATATTCACCCATTCACCTGTTGCTGCGTTGAAGCCTACACCGATTTCTTCACGTTTTAGGCGATCTACGATAATTGAGCCTTCAAGGCCAGCGTTGTTTGCAATTTGGCGAACTGGCTCTTCTAACGCACGTAGAACGATTTTCACACCTGTTGCTACATCGCCTTCTTCTGCATCTGCCACATTTTCAACAGCTGCGTACACATTAAGAAGTGCAGTACCACCACCTGATACGATACCTTCTTCAACAGCTGCACGAGTTGAGTTAAGTGCATCTTCAATACGAAGTTTACGTTCTTTTAACTCAGTTTCTGTTGCAGCACCAACTTTGATGACTGCTACACCACCTGCTAATTTTGCAAGGCGTTCTTGTAATTTTTCTTTATCGAATTCTGAAGTTGTTTCAGCAAGCTGAGCACGGATTTGACCAATGCGACCCTCGATTGCATCAGCACCGCCAACACCTTCTACGATTGTTGTGTTGTCTTTTGTCACAACTACTTTCGCAGCGCGGCCTAGAGACGTAATATCAGCAGATTTAAGGTCTAAGCCTAATTCTTCTGTAATGACTTGACCACCAGTTAGGATAGCGATATCTTCTAACATCGCTTTACGACGGTCACCAAATCCAGGTGCTTTAACTGCTACAGCATTAAATGTACCGCGAAGTTTATTTACTACAAGTGTTGCAAGAGCTTCCCCTTCAACATCTTCAGCAATGATTAAAAGTGGACGACCTTGCTGTACCACTTGTTCTAATAATGGTAATACTTCTTGAATGTTTGTAATTTTTTTATCTGTAATTAAAATGTATGGGTTATCAAGAACCGCTTCCATTTTATCTGTATCAGTCACCATGTAGTGTGAAGCATAGCCACGGTCAAACTGCATACCTTCTACTACATCAAGCTCTGTTGTGAAGCCTTTAGATTCTTCAATTGTGATAACACCATCGTTACCAACGCGCTCCATTGCTTCAGCAATAAGTTGTCCAACTTCATCATCAGCAGCAGAGATGGCAGCAACCTGTGCAATTTCATCTTTATGGCTTACTGGACGAGAAATAGCGTGTAATTCTGTCAGTGCAGCAGTAACTGCTTTATCAATCCCTTTACGAATTCCAACAGGGTTTGCACCAGCTGTCACGTTTTTCAAGCCTTCACGAATAATTGCTTGTGCCAGTACTGTTGCTGTAGTTGTACCATCACCTGCGATTTCATTTGTTTTAGAAGCAACTTCTGCTACTAATTTTGCACCCATGTTTTCGTATGGGTTTTCTAGTTCGATTTCTTTTGCAATAGTCACACCATCATTTGTAATAAGTGGTGAACCGAATTTTTTTTCTAAAACGACATTGCGCCCTTTAGGCCCTAATGTAATTTTAACTGCGTTTGCTAATTTATCTACACCTTGTAACATTAATGAACGAGCTTCTTCTGAGAATTTAATATCTTTTGCCATTTGAATTTACCCTCCTGAAATGGAATATTCGTTAAGCTTCATCAATATATTTATATCAATTTCACCATACTGTTATTGTCATATGTGACAATCATTATAGGCATTCGCTTTATTACCTAAATAAAGCATTGCATTATTCAATAATTGCAAGAATATCGCTTTCGCGTAAAATTAAGTATTCATTACCCTCATATTTAACTTCTGTACCAGCGTATTTTGAGAAAATAATGCGGTCGTCAACTTTAACGTCAAGCTCTACACGTTGTCCGTTTTCTAACACACGACCTGTCCCAACTGCTACAACTTTACCTTCTTGTGGCTTTTCTTTTGCAGAGTCTGGCAGTACAATACCGAATGCAGATTTTTCTTCTACCTCGATTAGTTCAATTACAATACGATCTCCTAGTGGTCTTAACAAGTGAAACAACCTCCTATTAATTAAATGTTTGTTGAGAGTTTATTAGCACTCTATACAGTTGAGTGCTAACACAATTATTATGATAATCAATCACACTTTTTTTTGCAAGCCAGAACTTCGAAAAATTTTGTTTTCTTTCCATATTCCTCTACAATAGAAAGGTAGCATAATGAATGGAAAGGATTTTGACTGTGACTAATTCTCAAAAAGTAATTAAACATAAAAAAACAGCCCTATATGTTTTATTGATTTATATCCTCATGCAAATATCAGGCAAATGGCTGTTAGTACCATTTCATAAGCTTGTTATGAGTGCTACTGGTTTAGCTAGTAAACAAGCAGCTCCATTAACACAGGGCTGGTATATTGCACTTAGCTTCGCCATTGCGTTAATTCTAAGCTTAATCCTTACATCCCGAGATAAAACGTTTTGGGATATTTATCAAGGAAAGAAAGAAACTATACCACTGTCAATTATGTGGGGAATTATTGGTTTCTTCTTAGTTTTTATCGGCCAAATGATTGGCGCAGCTATCGAAATGGCTGTATTCGGTATCCAGGGTGGGTCGCAAAACACAGCTGATATTGTAGCTATTGCAAAAGGCGCTCCTATTGCGATATTTGCGATTGTCGTATTTGGACCAATATTAGAAGAGTTCGTCTTCCGCCGTGTAATTTTTGGATCGCTTGTCCAAACAACGAATTTCTGGATAGCGGCTATAGTAAGTGCCATTTTCTTTGCTCTTATTCATAGGGACTTTTCACATATCTTGCTTTATACAATTTGTGGATTGATTTTTGCCTTCTTATACCACAAGACAAAACGCATTTGGACGTCCATTATCGCCCACGTCATGCTGAATGGTTTTGTGACACTTGTACAATTGTATGCAGAACGATTGCAAAAGTTGCTTGAAGAACTACAAAAAATGCAATAAAAAATCAGTGGGAGCTTTTTATCCCACTGATTTTTTAGTTATTTGTCGTCAAAAATTACATTTAAAAAGCTCGATATGCATGTGCATCGAGCTCTTTATTTTTTATTGATTTAATTCTTCTATTTGTCGTCGCTGTTGTTCAAGTGCCTCTTCAACCTGTCGTTTTTGCTCAGCTTCCTGCTCTTCTTTTAATCGCATTTCCTCTGATTTCAGGTATTTTTTATAGCCAATACGTGAGATCATAATGCTAATTTCATATAGCATAAACAGTGGTATTGATACCATTAAATGCGAAGCCAGCTCGGGCGGTGCAATTATAGCTGCACACACAAATAAACCAAAATAAGAATACTTTCGAAAACGAACTAGTATTTCAGGAGATAACATTCCGATACGTGAAAAGAATAAGACTACAATCGGTAATTGGAAAAGGAAACCAAATGGTATTGTAAGTCTAAATAAAAATGAAAAATACTGTTTTATGCCAATTGTTGGCAGTACATCTAATTCATTCGATAAGCTCATCATAAATTTTAGGACATAAGGAAATAAGTAAAAGAATGAAAAGGACAGCCCTGCTAAAAACAATAAAAAAGAATACGGTATATACTTTAAGGTTGCTTTTCGTTCTATGTCTCTTAGACCTGGGCTTATAAATGCCCACAATTGGTACATCAATATCGGCGAAGAAAGAATAAATGATATTAAAAAAATAACTTGGATATAAATTGACAGTGGTGTTACTACATCAAATGAATGGAGTTCTATATTGTAGGATTCCCCAGTAATTTGAAGATATTTAACAATTGGCTTTGCAACAAAAAAGCCAGCAATCATAGCAAGAACAAAGAAAACGGCAACTATGAAAAGCCGTTTTCTTAATTCTTCTATATGCTCAATAACAGTTAGATCTTTTGGATTCATTCCTCAACATCCTAACTTACTTATCTAGTTCTTTCTTTTTCTTGTCATCATCGTCATCGTCAGCTAATCCTTTAGTAGCATTTTTGAATTCACGTAGCGTTGAACCAAATGCTTTACCGAGCTCTGGTAACTTTCTAGGACCAAAAATTAGTAAAGCGACAACTCCGATAATAACGAGGCTCATTGGACCTATTGGACCCATTTCAGCCACCTCCTCTTTATATCCATCATTTTAACGCATAATTCGCCATTTTGCTAACTAATTATATGTGAAAGTTTTTCGTCACTCTTATAGATTACTTCTTATTTTATATCATATTTCTATTTGACAGAAACTGTGAACTATACTTTGAATTATGTATTATTTTCACTCTTCCTGATTACGAATTAAATAAATAAGTGCCTGTAATTCAACAGATAAATCTATCGTTAAGAGCTGCATTTTATCTGGCACAGTAATGCGCTCTGGGGTAAAGTTTAAGATACCCTTTGCATTCATGGCTGCTAGACGGTCAGCCATTTTTTGTGCTGAACGTGGTGAAACGGTTAATATGGCTAACTCTGCGCCATATTCAGCATATTTTTCCTCCAATAAATCAGGATGAAAAACAGGAATATTACTAATCATCTTACCATCCTTTGGAGCTTTTGAATCGAATGCTACAACGATATGTGTATTATGATTTTTTTGGAAATTATATTTTAATAGAGCACTACCTAAGTTCCCCACACCGATTAACGCTACTTTTGTCGTTTCATGTTGATCTAGCGTTTGGCTAAAAAATGTTAATAAATGTTGAACATCGTAGCCATATCCTTTTTTCCCAAGTGCACCAAAATAAGAAAAGTCACGGCGAATGGTTGCTGAATCTATTTTCATCGCTTCACTTAGTTCTTTCGATGAAATTCGTTCCATGCCTTCGTGCGCAAAGTTTTGGATAAATCGATAGTAAAGAGGAAGTCTTTTAGTAGTGGCTTGTGGAATTTTTAATTCTTGTTTCAAACTTTTTCCTCCTTGTGTGTATCAAATTCGCCTAAACATATTTTAAATGATACATGCTTAATGAACTACTTACAAAGTTTATTATTTCTATTGGAGGATTTCTCTTTAGTTAATGGCGCCATTTACGCCACTAACTAAAGAGAAATCGTTTCAATCTTACATGACTGCTCGGAATAAGTAAAGCATCGACATTGCAAGCACATCGTTCATCCATTACACTAAGGAAGAATTGAGGTGTCAAGAATGATTGTTTTACAGGTCAATCAACTATATAAATCCTTCCTTGTAGATGAAATACTAAGCGGCGTTAAGTTAGAGGTTCAACATCGTGATCGTGTTGCATTAGTAGGACGAAATGGTGCAGGTAAGTCAACTTTACTAAAAATAATTGCCGGTCAAATGTCATATGATGCGGGTGATATTATTATTCCTAAGGGCATACAAATCGGCTATTTAGAACAGCACGCTGGATTAAACTCAACCTTGTCGATTTGGGATGAAATGTTGACCATATTTGAACCACTTATGGCACAAGAAAAGACTCTTCGCTCACTAGAACAACAAATGGCTGATCCAGCTGTATATGATGACTCTGTTTTATATGCCAAAATAATGTCTGAGTACGATCAATTACAACATAATTTTAAAGATGCAGGCGGCTATCAATATGAATCTGATATCCGTTCAGTGCTTCATGGCATGCAGTTTTATCCTGAGGATTACGAGAAATCCATTCGTTCATTATCAGGAGGGCAACGAACTCGTTTAGCACTGGCTAAGCTTCTCTTAAGTAAACCAGATCTTTTAATACTAGACGAGCCTACAAACCATTTAGATATCGAAACGTTATCCTGGTTAGAATCTTATTTAAAAGGCTATGAGGGCGCGATTCTTATTGTTTCCCACGATCGCTATTTCTTAGATCAGGTTGTATCGATTGTCTATGAAGTCTCACGTCATCGTGTAACAAAATATACAGGTAATTATAGTGCTTATTTGGATGAAAAAGCGAAAAATTATGAGCGTGATATGAAAATGTTTGAACGCCAGCAAGATGAAAAAGCGAAGCTTGAGGAGTTTATTCAAAAAAATATTGCACGAGCTTCTACCACAAAGATGGCACAAAGTCGCCGTAAGATGTTAGAACGAACAGAATGGATGGAATCTCCTGATGGTGATGAAAAATCGGCAAGCTTTGGTTTCACAATCGACCGTCAAAGTGGTAATGATGTATTATCTGTTGATGATTTAACAATAGGTTATAGTGCTAAAAAAATATCAAGCAGCATTCATTTGCGGACCTATAGAGAAGATCGAATTGCGCTTGTTGGACCAAATGGCGTAGGTAAATCCACTTTATTAAAAACCATTATAAAAGATTTAGCACCACTCTCTGGAGAAATTCGCTATGGAACAAATGTTCAAATTGGTTACTATGATCAGGAGCAGGCAAAGCTCACCAGCAATAAAAGTGTTTTAAAAGAGCTTTGGGACGAATGGCCATTAATGAATGAAAAGGATATTCGAACTGTTCTAGGCCGATTCTTATTTAGTGGTGAAGATGTGGATAAAGCCGTGTCCTCTTTATCTGGTGGTGAAAAGGCCAGACTTGCTCTTGCAAAATTAATGATGCAAAAGGCAAATTTCTTAATTCTAGATGAGCCTACCAACCACCTAGACTTAGATAGCAAAGAGGTCTTAGAGAATGCGTTGATTGATTATCCTGGAACATTATTATTTGTATCACATGATAGATATTTTATTAATCGAATCGCTACGAAAGTAGTTGAGCTATCTGGTGATGGTTCCTTCGAGTATTTAGGTGACTATGATTACTATCTAGAAAAGAAGCAGGAACTACTAGAACTAGCACAAATGAAGGCTACTATTAATTCTCAATCTCAAGGTCATATAGATATAGCTGAAAAAGCCTCTACCTCTAAAATTGATAAAGAAGCAAAAAAACGAGAACGCCAAATCAGGCGTACGATTGAAGAACTGGAAGGTAAAATGCAGAAGGTAAATGCTGAAATAACCCATTTAGAGGCAGAACTTTGTGATCCAGAGATTTTCACAAATCATGAGAAAATCTCACAGCTGCAAGAGGAATTATCCATTGCTAAGGAACAACATGAGCTATTTGAGTTAGAATGGCTCGAATTAAATGAAGAACTTGAAAATATCATTGTATAGTTAGATGTAAAGCCGTGTGCCTGACACATGGCTTTTTTCTTTACCCGCGCTTATATTTCATATATATTGGTCAAGTGCTATTTTTCGACAAAAACTGCCCACAGCTTTATGCACAAAGGAAATCTAGTAATACCAACATATCAACAGACTTTTCCACACTATCCACAGATTTAAATTATTTTGCTCACAGTTTTATGTGAAAAACATGCTACTATATATAGAATAACCACAAGTTATACACAAGTTATCAACAATTTGTGCATAAGTACGAATGTTCGTCGTTTCTATTTACATTTAATCTGTGGATAATTTTCTGAAAAATTTGTCAATTTAACAACAGTTCATTGTGTAATATTTCTACATATTTTTCACATATCAAAAAGAGGTATCATAGAATTTAATCTAAGACACCTCTTTCTCTATTTCCCCCAGGATTTCAGCTCCATTCCAGGGCGACCATTCATCGTTAAATTTCCTCGTATACCAGCTTCAAACATTGGTGATGCTGCTGCCCCTATCATCGCAGCGTTATCTGTGCATAGCTTTAATGGAGGGACAAAAAATGGGATACCCTCTTCAGCAAAAACCTTCTCAAGCGATGTTCGCAAGCCCTTATTAGCTGCCACACCTCCTGCTGCAATTACTTGTTTCACTTTATATTCACGTGCAGCACGTAGTGTTTTTGCAGTTAATACTTCAACTACACTCTCCTGAAAGCCTTTAGCAACCGCAGTGGGAGATATTTTTTCGCCACGTTGATCCATATTATGTTTATAATTAATTACTGCCGATTTCAATCCACTAAAGCTAAAATCATACGAATTTTCTTCAAGCCACACTCTTGGGAATAATACAGCCTCTTCCCCCTCCTGTGCAAGCTTGTCAATACGTGGTCCCCCAGGATAAGGCAAGTTTAGAACACGCGCAACCTTATCATAAGCTTCACCCGCTGCATCATCTCGCGTCTCACCAATGACATCAAAAGATCCATGCTCCTTCATATACACAAGCTCTGTATGACCGCCGGATACAACAAGTGCCAAGAGTGGGAATTCCATTGGCTGGACAAGTGCATTTGCATAAATATGCCCTGCTATATGATGAACACCAATAATCGGTAAATTGTTAGCGAAGGCAAAGGCCTTTGCAGCATTAATTCCTATTAACAATGCACCTACTAGACCTGGTCCTTCTGTAACTGCAACTGCATCTAAATCACTCGGTTGCATATTTGCCTGAGCTAAGGCTTCTTCAATGACCACCGTAATTTGTTCAACATGATGGCGAGACGCAATTTCAGGTACAACTCCGCCAAATCGTTTATGACTTTCTATTTGTGAGGCAACAACATTCGAAACAATTTCGGAACCATTTTGAATAATTGCTGCTGCTGTTTCATCACAGCTCGATTCTATTGCTAATATCATTCGTTTTTCCATTATAAATTCACCCACATAACAAGGGCATCCTCCCCATTATCTGTATAATAACCTTTTCGTAAGCCGCCATCTTGAAAATCTAACTTTCGATAAAGATTTTGAGCAACAGTATTCGTTACTCTCACCTCTAAGCTCATGATTTCCATCTCATTCTGTTGCGCAATTCGCATAGATTCTCGCATTAATCCTTCACCTATTCCACGACCACGGGCTGATTCTATAACAGCAACATTCGTAATTTGCGCAGCGTCTACCACCATCCACATGCCGCAAAAACCAATTATGCTGTCATTTTCGTCTATAGCTAACACATAATGTGCATATTGATTTTCATGTACTTCATAATAAAAAGAATCTAGCGTCCATGGCGCAGGGAATGTAGCAAGCTCGATCGCATATACAGCTGGAACATCGTCAGAAACCATTTTACGATATGTTATCTTACTACTCATCCGTTTTCACCTTCTGTTCCTTTAGCCAGTTCGCCTCTGCCTCTGCAATACGTTTGTATTGTGGGATAAAGTGATGAACTGCATCCACACTAGGTAACTCTAAGGTCGATGCTAATCGAATTATTTCACTTGCTCGGGGCAAATCATAACTAAAAGGTGCACGATGAGCATCATCACCTAGTACTTCTACGATCTTGGACCAAAATATAGCTACATCAGCCCCAACAAATAAAACAGGTGCCTCCAGAGTTTTTAAACGTGCTAATAAGCTATCAATATGGTCATGATAGTCATCAAATATGGTCTCTAGTTTTGAACCCTTATAAACAGCCGTATATACATTGTTTCTTCGCGCATCAAAAATTGGGCAGATGAATCCCTCATATAATGCAGCATTTGCAGCTAATGCTTTTAAGCTTGATATCCCAATGAGAGGCTTTTGTAGTGTCCATGCTAGCGTTTTGGCCAGTGTTACACCAATTCGGACTCCTGTATATGAGCCTGGCCCCTCAGATACCGCAATTGCATCTAACTCGCTTGGCTTTATGTTGATTCGTGCAAGCACATTCTCAATAGCAGGCATCGCTCCCGCTGAATGTGTTAATTTTATATTTTGTACAATCTCTGCAATCACTTGTCCATCCCTCACAACAGCAATAGACAGCGGTGCATTCGCCGTTTCAATCCCTAACCAAATCATTTCATTAGCTCCTCACATAATGCCTCATATCGCTTTCCACAAGGTGTTAACACAAATCGTCGTTGATTTTCTCCAATCCGGTAAATCTCTATTCCTAAACGCTCCTGTGGTAAATCTTGTTCAATGAGATGTGCCCACTCTACCACCGATACAGCATCTCCGTAAAATAGCTCGTCCCAACCAAGATCTTCATCGCTTTCTGCTAAACGATAAACATCCAAATGATTAAATGGTAAACGTCCCTCGTATTGCTTCACAATCGTAAATGTTGGACTATTTACTGTTTTTTTTATACCCAGTCCCTTTGCTAAGGCCTTTGTAAATGTCGTTTTTCCAGCACCCAAATCCCCCTCCAACGTTATTGTATCCCGGGCTTCTAGTAAGTTGGCAAGATTCAATGCAAAGTGCTCAGTATCGTCCAGTGAGTTCATTATTTTTTCATACATCATGTCTTTTTCCTTTCCAAGCTCCATTATCTCTAGTTTACCGAAACAAGCCTAAATGTTCAAAGCATCCAATGGTTCTTAAAAAATTAATTTTAGTACACACAGTAAGATAAAAACACGTCTCCTTTATAGAAGACGTGTTCATGTTGTTGAAAAACTATTATGTTGATTTAAATCTAGTTATTCAATATCACTCTATGGTAAAAACGAAACTTGAGCAACATCAATTACGCCCGAGCGTAATTGCATCTGGATTTTTTTCGAACTCACTCGAAAAGCTCCTCTTCAAAATCCGTGACAACCGCAGGGGCTTTGGGCCAACAGATGTTTTTTGTGCGAAAGCATAGTGCTAACACAGCGGCAGCAACATGATGTTTTTTTGTGCGAAAGCGTAGTGCTAACGCAGCGGCAGCAACATGATGTTTTTTTGTGCGAAAGCGTAGTGCTAACGCAGCGGCAGCAACATGATGTTTTTTTGTGCGAAAGCGTAGTGCTAACGCAGCGGCAGCAACATGATG
>NZ_JBNNMG010000077.1:0-23256 GCF_050272555.1 Lysinibacillus sp. NPDC047702
TTTTTATGAAAAAAATTTAAAACCGGTGAAATTTTACTGATCGTAAAATTTCACCGGCTTTTTAGTTTAGAGAAGGGTTTTGTCCCAGCCTCTTCCTTTTATAGTTTGGTTTCCATTAAATTTCCATCCTGATAAAGCGAATAGCGATGTGTAGGCGTATTAAATGATTGCCCTTCGCCTTTTAATTGCTGAGCTTTCGTTAAATTTTCTTTAATCGTTGCAAGTCGTTGCCGTTCTGTATAAACAGGATCTAAGTTATAGGAAAGGAATACAGCTGCATCTTTCGGCAATTGAATATGTCCCGTTTCGTCCACCTCATAGGTAGTATTCCCAATTGTAATTTTTTCTCCCTCCTATACCCAATATCAAGTAAATTATTTGTCATAAAGGCATTAAGGCCATCCACCATCTGACGTCCGGCAAAAATTTTCCCGTCTTCACGTAAATAATGCTCCACAGACGCACCACTACTTTTCACCGTAAACCAACCTGATTCAATGCCAACACTTTTGCATATCTCTAATGCTTCTTCACTAGAATACCAATACCTTGCACCAATTAAACCAGATTTACTTGTGAGACTTGAAAAGAATTCGGCAATTTTATCTACATTTTTATAATCTTTTGAAGAATAGATAGATGAAGCCTCTACACCAAAATGCTCTCCCATATCCGTTATGGCGGGACCTAGAATAGAGCCAGAATGATGATAGTAGCATTTCATCACTGCAGTTACACCATTATAATTAAACCGATAGTTAGCGCCATCAGTAAATTCAAGAACATTATTTTTTCCTGTATCTCTTGAATTTTTTGACCTTGTAAAGTAGTGATCGATTGTGGTGCTTGTTGGTTAGTGACTTGCTGTTGTCGGCTAGCGAGAGAAATTTCGCCTGTATCTAATTAAAGTTTTCATTGAGCCTTTAGATAATTGATTATATTGACTTAATTGCTTCATAGTTGACATATTTGCTTTCGAAGCATCTTTATTCATTACGCCTCGGAATAACGAGAAATTATTTAGTTTCAATTAAATACACCTCATCTTTTAATATCGAAAAGATGTATTAATTTAACTTTTATGCAAGTTGTTTTGTAATAAAATAGCTTATCTATAGATAATAGGTTATAAATAAAGAAGTTCATTATTTTTATAAAGCTTTACAGTTGTCTAAAAAGAGTATTCATAGCAAAATATAGAATAGAAAATAAAAAATTAGGGGGATACCTACAATGAAAACAGAGCAACAATATTTTGATGAAGCAATTTCAATTCAGCAATACATGGATAATATGACAACGCTAAAAGAGGAGAGCTTTCGTATTTATGATGGCTTCGAAGTGCCAACAAATGATGATTTTGTCGAGCTGCTAAAAAACAAGCAGCCTAAAATTTTAACGATTACAGAGGATTGGTGTGGGGATGCTATGCTAAACAATCCGATTATTCGCCGAGTTGCAGAAGCAGCAGGTCTAGATATGCGTGCTGTACTACGTGATGAGGATACAGATTTAATTGATCGCTATTTAACAAATGGCGGTCGTGCTATTCCAATCTATCTTTTATTAGATAATGCTGGACAGGTTATTGGCAAATGGGGACCTCGTGCACCACAATTACAGGAACTAGTAGTGAGCAAACGAGCAGGGCTGCCTGATAAAGAAGATCCTGCATTTGAAGATGCACAAAAGGCATTATATGCGGAAATTCGTGAGGAAAATATAACGAATCAATCCTATTGGACATTTGTTTATGAGGATTTTAAAAATCAAGTGACAGCTGCGTGGGAATAGTCGTTAATGGAGTACGCTGTGTCTAAAAAATAGTGCAACATTTCAGCGAATAATTCGTTGAATGAAGTAGAATCTTATGAAGCAGGAAGGTATGTTATGAAACGTGCAAGAATCATTTATAATCCTACATCTGGACGAGAGGTATTTAAAAAGCATCTACCAGAAGTATTGGAAAAACTAGAGGTAGCAGGCTATGAGACATCTTGTCATGCAACAACTTGTGAAGGCGATGCAACCATTGCGGCAAAAAATGCAGTAGAACGTGGCTTTGATATCATTATTGCAGTTGGTGGAGATGGCACATTAAATGAAGTTGTTTCAGGTGTGAGCTCATTCGAAAAACGACCAAAAGTTGGTTTAATTCCGATGGGCACAACAAATGACTTTGCCCGTGCCGTGCACATTCCCCGAAATATTGAAGATGCTGTAGATATTATTATAAAGGGCGATACGTTGCCAGTGGATGTAGGTTTATTAAATGGGGAACGCTATTTCATCAATATTTCTGCGGGTGGTCGCATTACCGAGTTAACCTACGAAGTACCGAGCAAAATGAAAACAATGCTCGGACAGCTAGCTTATTACTTAAAAGCAGTAGAAATGATTCCATCCATCAAGGCTTCTCACATGCGTATTGAATATGACGGTGAAGTATTCGATGGAGATGCGATGATGTTTTTATGTGGTTTAACAAATTCAGTGGGCGGCTTTGAAAAGCTTGCCCCAGACGCAAGTATCAATGATGGATATTTTACATTATTAGTATTGAAAAAAGTAAGCCTTCCTGAATTTATTCAGCTGGCAGCAATGGCTTTAAGAGGCGAGCATTTAAATGATGATCGAGTGATTTATAAAAAAGCAAGTGTGGTAAAAGTAACGACAGAAGATGAAATACATTTAAATCTAGATGGCGAATACGGTGGGGATGCGCCTGCCACGTTTGAAAACCTAAAACGCCATATTGAAATTTTTGTACCACTTGCAGATATTCGTGAGGAAGATCGTATTTTAATTGAATAATTAAACCAAGGAGCTTTCTTGTGCTTAATCCAGTGCAAGAGAGCTTTTCATTTGATTTTAAGTATTGAAGGAACAATTTGGATATTTTTTCTCTATAGTGAAAGGAAGAGCTCAAAAAAGGAGATCGTATCTTTTTTGATATGGGAAAAAGTAGCTCAAAAAACGCCGAATCGCTTAATAGTGAGGAGAAGAAGCTCAAAAAGATACCGAACCACTCAATAGTGAAAGGAACTCATTAACGAATAAAAGTCACCTGATTTAAGGTTTAATTTTTTATTTAATTATGGTTCTAAAAAACCACTTATAACTTGGATATTATTCACAATAATGTATTGAAATCCATGGTGAATGTTGATTGTGAATGAATTAAGAAAAATGTTTGGCAAATGTGCGTATATTACTTGAACAAAATTTGAAACCTTTATAATAGGCTGAAATTTCGGTCCATTTTAAAGGTTTTTTTCGTTGTAATAGTGGAAAATGGGGGTATAGCTAAGGGAAAGGAAGTGTTGCCTTTGTATAAGTCACAGGAAAGAAAGCTCATTTGGCTAAGCTTCGGTGTTGCAATTATCATGCTACTTTCCATACTTGGAAGAATATTTGGAAGTTAGGGGGGCAATGAGATGATTAACGAATCAGCAGTCTTTTGGAGTAGAGCATTAACTGAGCTAACATTATCGTTCCATATTATTTATGCAACGATTGGTGTTGGTGTTCCGTTAATGATTATGATTGCTCAATGGACTGGGTATAGAAAGAACGATGAGCATTATATTTTAATGGCTAGACGCTGGGCACGTGGTTTTGTCATTACTGTTGCAGTTGGTGTAGTTACGGGAACAGCAATAGGCTTACAGTTATCTTTATTATGGCCCAACTTTATGCAACTTGCTGGTCAAACAATTGCGTTACCACTCTTTATGGAAACGTTTGCATTTTTCTTTGAAGCCATCTTCTTGGGAATTTATTTATACACATGGGATCGTTTTGATAGTCAGAAAAAGCACATGTTATTGCTAATTCCTGTAGCTGTAGGTGCATCCATGTCTGCTGTGTTTATTACAATTGTCAATGCATTTATGAACGCACCACAGGGCTTTGATATTGTAGATGGGCAGCTAGTAAATATTCAACCCTTTTTAGCAATGTTTAATCCAGCGATGCCAACAAAGGTAGCCCATGTTCTTGTGACAGCCTATATGACATCAGCATTTGTCTTAGCAGCTATTGCAGGATATCGCATGCTTCGAGGTTCTAAGCATGAGTACCATAAAAAATCATTATTATTACTTATGAAGATTGGTCTGATTTTCTCTATTGCAGCAGCAATTATCGGAGATTTCTCAGGAAAGTACTTAGCAGAATACCAGCCAGAAAAATTAGCGGTCGCTGAATGGCATTTTGAAACAGAAGATAAAGCCTCACTTATACTTTTTGGTGTGTTAGATGGTGAGGAAGTGAAATATGCCATAAAGGTTCCGTATGCCCTTAGTATATTGGCTCATAATAACCCAACTGCAGAGGTTATTGGCTTAGATCAATTTGCAGAGGAAGACAGACCACCACTTTATATTCACTATCTTTTTAATATAATGGTGTTTATTGGCATGTTCATGGTGCTTGTTTCACTGCTTTATGTAGTGGGGAAAGCACGTAGCTGGCAGTTTATCCACACACGTTGGTTTAGATGGATTATTGTTGCAGGAGGACCGCTTTCCATTATAGCTATTGAAGCAGGCTGGTGGCTCGCAGAAGTTGGGCGACAACCTTGGATTTTATATGGTTTAATGCGAACACCAGAGGGGGCAACTACGAGTGACCATGTAGATTTAATGATGCTATTATTTACTGGTGTCTATGCCGTATTGGCAGTAGGAAGTATTGTGGTATTGGTTCGTATGTTCAAAAAGAATCCAATTGAACGTGAAATTGAAGATCGCCATTCAGAAAAAGGTGGTGATTTCCTATGACTTTAGAGATTTTAGGTATATCAGTACTATGGATTTTCCTATTCGGCTATGTCATTGTTGCATCGATTGATTTTGGAGCAGGCTTCTTTAACGCCTATAGTCTACTCATTGGGAAAAATCATATTTTAACGAATATTATTAAGCGTTATTTATCGCCTGTTTGGGAAGTAACGAATGTCTTTTTAGTATTTTTCTTTGTCGGGATTGTAGGGTTTTTCCCACAAACAGCCTTTTATTATGGAACGATTTTACTTGTGCCAGTTAGTATTTCACTCGTGCTGCTAGCAATACGAGGCTCCTACTATGCGTTTGAATCATACGGCTCACGAGGTCATATCGGATACACACTGACATATGGTGTGGCAGGCTTACTAATCCCAGCCTCTCTATCCGTCGTATTTGCAATTGCTGGTGGCGGATATGTTGATATTGTAAATGGGCAGCCCGTCTTAAATTATTGGACGCTCTACACAAGTGCATTTGCTTGGAGTATTGTCGTTTTGAGCATAGCTGCTGTACTTTATATTTCAGCTGTATTTTTAACATGGTATGCCCACAAAGCAAAGGATAAGGAAGCCACAAACCTAATGCGAAAATATGCGCTTATCTGGGCCGCACCTTTAATGGTTAGTGCGCTAGGCATTGTGTATGAAATGAAATCCATCAACCCAGAGAGCTATAATCATATGGTTGAATTATGGTGGCTGTTTGCCATTTCAGCAATCCTATTTATTATTACGGTGTTATTAATATGGATGCGAAAAAATTACGGTCTTGCTGTAGGACTATTGATTGCACAATTTGCAGTGGCATTCTTTGCCTACGGTATCGCACAATATCCATATTTACTGTACCCGTATTTAACAATTTACGATAGCTTCACCAGCACACAAATGGCAATCGCTCTTGTGATTGCGTTTATTTTAGGTCTATGTCTGCTTATTCCGTCACTTTATCTATTGATGAAGCTATTCCTATTTAACAAAAATTACGTGACAGGAAAAGAAGACAATCACGCATAGGAGGAAAGAATAATGGAGAAATTTCTTATGTTTTATGCGCCATTTATTGTAGTAATTCTAGGAATTGTCGCAGCATTCTGGTGGGCTCCCAAAGATCATCATATAGCAAAAGAGCAAGAAGAGAGTCGCGAATAGCGGCTCTTTTTTCGGCAGGGCGGGGATGGTCAATCAGGATAGCTGAGGTAAAGGGAAGAACCGCTCAGGTCGGAGAAGAATCTGCTCGGGTAAAGAGGAGACCCGCTCAGGTTGGAGAAAAAATTGCTCAGGTAAATAGGAGAATTGCTCAGGTTGGAGAAATATCCGCTCAAGTAAAGTGGAGTTTCGCTCAGCTGCAGATGTATTCACTTAGGTAAATTACGCCAATCAGATTTACTCTGCTCATCAGATAGTTCCTACAATAATAAGCCTTGTTCTTTTTTCATCCGCCAACACATGCTACAATAAGAAGATTGAAATGGAGGATGTACGAATGTCAGCACCCGTGAAAAAGAATAATCGACTAACAGTTTATATAGAAGATATAACACATGATGGTAATGGTGTCGCAAAGGTCGATGGCTATCCACTATTTATTCAAGGCGCACTTCCTAATGAAACGGCAGAAGTTCATGTGTTGAAAACCTTAAAAAATTACGGCTTTGCCAAAGTTGTAGAAATTATCGAGCCGTCCCCAGACCGCGTGGGAGCACCTTGTGACTATTTCCAGCAATGTGGTGGTTGCCAATTACAGCATTTATCCTATGAGGGGCAGTTAAAATGGAAAGAAAATATGGTAAGGAACGTTATGCAACGCATAGGTAAAATTGATGCACCTGTTCTTCCTGTGAAAGGCATGGAAGAGCCTTGGCATTACCGCAATAAAGCACAAATTCCTTTTTCCATAGATGAAGCAGGACAAGCAATTGCAGGTTTTTATAAAACTAAAACGCATAGCATTGTCGATATGGAGCGTTGTTTAATTCAAACAGGTGAGGCGGATGCTATTCTTGCAGGCTTGAAAAAGGAATTAGCGAAAATAGGTATCCAGCCATACAATGAGCTATCACATGAGGGGATGCTACGTCACATAGTCATTCGTAAAGCTCGTGCAACTGGTGAAGTCATGGTTGTACTCGTAACCAAAAAGAAAAAGTTCCCTCAAAAAGAGGCAGCCGTTGCGACGATACAAAAGCTTGTACCAAATATCACTTCAATAATGCAAAACATCAACAGCGACAAAACAAACGTCATCTTTGGTGATGAAACCATAAATCTATGGGGCAAGGATGTAATTATTGATTCAATTGGTGATGTACGCTTTGAAATTTCAGCTCGTTCATTCTATCAAGTAAACCCTGAACAGACTGAAGTTCTTTACAAACAAGCACTAGACTATGCTGATCTACAGGGTGACGAACGAGTAATTGATGCCTACTGTGGAATCGGTACTATTTCTTTATTCCTTGCTCAAAAAGCAAAGGCAGTTATGGGCGTAGAAATTGTCCCACAAGCTATTGAAGATGCAAAGCGTAACGCAGTACTGAACGGCTTTACAAATACGTATTTTGAGGCAGGCCCAGCAGAAGAAGTGATTCCACGCTGGTATAAGGAAGGCAAAGAAGCCGATGTCCTAGTTGTAGACCCACCGCGTAAAGGCTGTGATGAAGCACTTCTAAAAACCATTTTAGAGCAACGTCCAAAGCGAGTTGTTTATGTATCGTGTAATCCAGCCACACTTGCACGCGACCTAAGTATTTTGGAGGATGGTGGCTATCAAACACAGGAAATTCAACCTGTCGATATGTTCCCACACTCCACACATTGTGAAGCGGTTGCGTGGTTGGAGTTATCATAATATACCTGGTACACACGTAATTCGCATACGATACCGAAAATTTTAAAGCTATACTATATAACTTGAAAAAGTAGACATACTCAATCCAGACCCTGATCTTCTTGCAAATAACTTTTGCGAAATTGGGGTCTTTTTATATGGAACTTAATTGGAAATATCTAATGTTCAGCATATATGATTAGTACATAGATTAATCTATCCGTTTCTTTTCTAGGAAAGGAATTGCTTGTATTGATTTTATATCATGAAGACTTCCTATGCTTATCACCGGTAATCAAGTAGTTATTTATAGGGGCTTTCCAGAAGTTTTGCGACTTTTTGGAGGGCTTTATTTCATAGCTATTTCACGGGAATTCAGAGAATAAATTTTAATTTTACCTCATGATAAAATATATTGTCAATAATAAATTTGTAAATTTATAAAAAAATGTTATAATAGTCTTACAATTGTTTTTTTAAAATCGTATTTCGAATTCCGCTGTCCTTTTTTACAGATAGAATTTGGATACGTTTTTTTATTATCCTTTTTTAAGCCGAAGAAAAAAATTAAAACAGTTATGTGAGCATTAAAGGAAGTTAGTTGAATAAAATTATTAATTTACTATCTAATAGTAACTGAGTTTTTATTTCATAAGGAGGACTAGAATAATGAATCTAATCAATAAGAAAGTTACACACAAGCGTTTTGGCATGGGTAGTATAGTTAAACATAATGAAACTAGTATTGAAATACATTTCGCATCGGAAAATAAAATGTTTGTTTTCCCTGATGTATTTGGAACGCACCTAAAACTACATGATAAAAGTGATGCTAATTCACTTGATAAAATAATACAAAAAAAGGAGATGGAACGAAAGGAGGAAGAACGGAAGAAAGAAGAGGAAAAAAAACTACAACGAAAATACCAGGAACTTCGCTTAGAGCACGAAAAACTTATGAAACATCATAAACTTCATCCAGAATCACAAATGGTTTTTAGGTGTGACACAGAAGAACGAAATAGTTCTTTTTCAGAGTGGAAGGTTTTTTCGGGCGCAATAAAAAGTGGTAATAACAAGGGGAAGCCAAACAAACCCATCCGCTTGCATCAAAATAGTGCTGTCCTGTTAACAGCAATAGATTCCGGCATGCCTGAAAAAGACAGACATATCTTAGGTGTCTATATGGTGAATGAAGATTTTATCGGTAAGCTTTGTGAAGATGGAAATATTCTTGCTCATTCAAAATACAGAATCCAACTTACAGAACAGGAATCGGATCAGCTACTTTTTTGGCAATATTATGTAGATAAAAAATCCCCTGACAAAATGACATGGAATACAGGTAAATACCGTTATTTTGATAATTTATGGATGGCTCAAATTTTACTTGATATAGTTTCGTTGAAAAGTAACACAGAGGAACGAGAGCTGGCACAACAATTTTTTAAACATTTTTGTAAAATGAACCAGATAACAGTTCAAGATTTAGCAAAGCCTAATGGCGCATTAATGCGTATTTAGACGTTAGCCCAAAGATAATAAGAATGACAGGGGACTGACATATTTTCCTATCTATCACTAATGCCGAACAGTACTTGGCTTTGTTTGCTAACAAACGTGTGGAGTTAATATAATAATCATTTATCAAGAACGAATTCTTATTAAAGGAATTCGTTCTTTTTGTATTGAAAAATGAATAAAGATATTTTTGGTTGAATTTATTGAGCGAATGAAGTGGGACTGTAAAAGATGGAAGTAAAGTGATATGAACGAATTATGGGAAGGTTTATGATGATTAAAATTTGTTTATTGAAAGGGATTTTTGCAAAAACAATCGATATATACTAGGAAAACAAAGATATTATCCTCCCATATGTTGACCTGGTATTATGCATAATATATGAAAATTCATCTGAAATAAAGTATTGGAAATTAGACTGAACTGAGGACAGCGCAAGAGCTGACATTCTGCCACTTAAAAAACAACAAATGTTAGTTAAAAAACCAACATTTGCAAGGTTTTTTTATTACAGAATTTATGTGAATTGGCAATAATTATACTAATTGTCTTTTACGATATTAACAGCTTGACAGAAATCTAAATGGGGAGTAAGCTACATAAGCTGCAAAAAAAGTTATTGTGAAGTAACATTTTTTAAAATGCAATACTTATTTTTAGATTTAAATTTAGATAAGTAAAAGGCAGGTGCAAAAATGAGAAATCTAGTAAGTAAAAAAGATGATCTATTACACAACTTTTTAGGAATATATTTATTAGCTGTTTTAATGCTATGGATTAAAACATATATCAGTCAACTATCACAATTTGACCTAGGCGTGGAAGGAGTCATTCAACAATTCCTTTTACTAATAAATCCACTAGGCTCGGCAATGCTATTTCTAGGATTTTCATTTTTATTTAGAGGAAAACGAAAATATACATCACTAGTTATAATTTACACTTTGATGTCTATTGTTTTATATGCCAATATTGTTTATTACCGATTCTTTAGTGATTTCATTACATTGCCTACACTTTCCCAAACGCAGAACTTTGGAGATTTAGGTGGTAGTGTTCTTTCTTTAATAAAGCCTTATGATATTTTGTTCTTTGTGGATGTATTTTTAATGTTTTACCTACGATTCTCAAGAAAAATACAAAAAGATACCAATCGTTTTGGTTATAAAAAAGCAATGACAATCATTGCTTTTGCGTTAGTAGTATCAATCCTTAATTTAGGGCTAGCAGAAACTAGTCGCCCGCAACTATTAACGCGAGGTTTTGATAGAAACTATATTGTGAAATATTTAGGAATGTATAACTATACGATTTATGATTCAGTAGAAACGATGAAAGCATCTTCACAGAGAGCTTTGGCGGATAGTAGTGATATTACAGAAGTGATTAACTATACAAAATCTAACTATGCTAAACCTAATGCAGAATATTTTGGTGCAGCAAAAGGCATGAACGTTATCTATTTACATTTAGAATCATTCCAAAACTTTCTTATCAACTATAAATTAAACGGTGAAGAAGTTACACCATTTTTAAATTCATTAACAAAAGATAAGAATACAATGTATTTTGATAATTTCTTCCATCAAACAGGACAAGGTAAAACGTCCGATGCAGAATTTATGCTAGAAAATTCTTTATTTGGGTTACCACAAGGCTCTGCTTATATTACAAAAGCACAAAATACGTACCAGGCAGCTCCTAGTATTTTAAGAGATTATGGTTATACATCGGCTGTATTCCATGGTAATAACGGAAGCTTCTGGAACCGAAATGTGATTTATAAATCATTTGGTTACGACAAATTCTTTGATGCTAGTTATTATAACACGGGTTCTTCAGATGACATGGCTGAATATGGTTTGTTGGATAAACCTTTCTTTGAACAATCTCAAAGTCTTTTAAGCTCCTTATCACAACCTTTTTATACGAAATTAATTACGGTAGGGAATCACTATCCATATAAAATGGATCAAGGCTTAGTAACAATTGATAAAGCTAATACTGGAGATGTAAGTGTTGATAATTATTTCCAAACAGCTCGTTATGCAGATGAAGCAATCGAACAGGTCTTCAATCAATTAAAACAATTAGGCTTATATGATAATACGATGATTGTTCTTTATGGTGACCATTACGGTATTTCCGATAATCATAATGCAGCGATGGAGCAAGTGATTAGGAAAGAAATTACACCATATGAAAGTACTAATTTACAACGCGTACCATTGTTCATACATGTTCCCGGAATACAAGGTGGAACCAACCATACTTATGGTGGACAAACAGACCTTCTTCCAACGTTATTGCATTTACTGGGGATTGATACGCAAAAATTTGTTCAATTTGGCTCAGACTTATTATCAGAAGAGCATAATGAAATTGTGCCTTTTAGAAATGGCGATTTTGTCAGCCCTACGATTTATTCAATTAATGAAAAATTTTATGATAATAAAACAGGTTTACCACTAGATGACAGTCAATTAGAGTCTGCAAAAACTATCAAAAATGAAGTAGATCGTAAATTAGAATTGTCTGATAAAGTCGTGAATGGTGATTTATTGAGATTCTATACGCCAACAGGTTATACTCCAGTTGATCCTTCTCAGTATAATTACTCTAAAGATGAGAATGTAGAATCGAATTAATGATTGCAATTTGCTGGGCAGTTCAAGAAAAAGTGTTTGATATCAAAGAGTTTATGATCCGAACAGCTTTATGATATCTTACTGTTATCTTGAATTGCCTTTTTAAATGTTATTTTTGTATAAGAATTAAAAAAGTATTCCACACATTGTAAAACCGTAGATGGTTGAAGTTGGCATAATAGAAAAGCAGTTGATATAGTAAATCTATACCATCTGCTTTTTTGCGTTTTTCACAAATTATAAATGTCCAAAAGTACTTGTGTTTGATAATAAGTTATTAAGCATGATATAAGTGTAAATGAACTTTATATTTTTTAACCGAGAGTTTGAAGTTGTATTATAGTGAGAGGATTTGGATTTGAAATGATAGATAATTTTTGGCGTGATTTACCACGTCCATTTTTCGTGCTTGCACCAATGGAAGATGTGACAGATGTTGTTTTTCGTCACGTAGTAAGTGAAGCTGGTCGACCGGATGTATTTTTCACAGAGTTTACAAACTCGGATAGCTATTGTCATCCAGAAGGCATGAAAAGTGTGCGTGGTCGTTTGATTTTTACAGAAGATGAACAGCCGATGGTGGCACATATTTGGGGGGATAATCCCGAATATTTCCGTCAAATGAGTGTTGGTATGGCAGAGCTGGGGTTTAAAGGAATCGATATTAATATGGGCTGCCCTGTACCGAATGTGGCATCAAGAGGGAAAGGTAGTGGCCTTATTCTACGTCCAGATGTTGCGGCAGAACTTATACAAGCAGCTAAAGCGGGAGGATTGCCTGTCAGCGTGAAAACACGACTTGGCTATAACGATGTAAATGAGTGGGGGCAGTGGCTAACACATATTTTAAAACAGGATATTGCAAATCTTTCTATTCATTTACGTACAAGAAAGGAAATGAGCCAAGTAGATGCGCATTGGGAGCTAATTCCAGAAATCAAAAAATTACGTGATCGTATTGCACCAAATACGCTACTAACAATCAATGGAGATATTCCTGATCGTCAAACTGGGCTGCAGCTTGCTGAACAATATGATGTTGATGGCGTTATGATTGGAAGAGGTATTTTTAAAAATCCTTTTGCTTTTGAAAAAGAGCCAAAAGTGCATAGCAGTAAAGAGTACCTTAATCTTTTAAGATTACAGCTTGATCTTCAAGATCAATATGCAGAAGTACTACCACGTTCAATCACAGGGCTGCATCGCTTTTTCAAAATTTATGTAAAAGGATTCCCTGGAGCTGCTGAACTAAGAAATCAACTGATGAATACGAAATCAACAGATGAAGTGCGTGCATTGCTTGATAACTTTGAAAAAGAATGTTGATGGGCAGTGAAATGATATAACTTTCAACAAGTTTGTGAAAAAATGAATTTGAGAAATCCTCTAATTCATCTGATATTATTAGGAGTAAATTACTAAATGTCGACAAAAATTGACAAGTCCTTTATAATGTAATTGTAATATATCAATGTGATGTTAGTATTATTTTTATAAAATTGAAAAAGGCAAACTTATCGAAAGGTAAGGACGCAAAGCTACGAGTCTAAAATCCCCTTGGATAATGATAGTCGGGTTGCCAAGATAATAAGTGTTTTTTGGCTATCCTAATTATGTTCAAGGATAGTTTTTTTTGTGGAAAAAATAAATAGACGATGCCTATCAATCGTAGCTACAGATGTAATTATATTGAAATGTATGTATTTAGTGATATTTATAGAATAATACTAACAGCAGCAAATAAAGTTAGAAAGTTATAAAAAGGAGATTTGAGATGATAGTCGTTGATAAAGAGAAATATAAGATGGCGGTTTATGAGGCAAAAAAGGAGGTACACGTCCAAATAATAGGGTTTATTAAAGCAGCTCTTGTAGAGCAATATTTAAAAGATTTGGAAGAAACAGTTGCTAGAGTACAGAAAACTACATTTACTTTAGTTTTTGATGCAACATACCAATCACCCCTACCTTCAAAGGTTTCCACAGAGCTAGGACAAACACTAATGTTTTATGCATCTCTAGGCTTCAAAGATATATTTATTGTTAATCCAGCATCTAAAATTGCATATGTGCAAGTGCGAAATGCTTTAGAGACAGTTAATTTCCCAGGAACAGTAGTTGACAATGTTTCGCAATTACCAATTCGTTAACTATATTCACATTTTGAAAAGAGGAATTTATGATGCAAACAGTTCAAGAATTATATACATATGAAATACTTACAAAGAACCAATCAGATTTAATTGAACAGGCAGCAGAATGTTTAGCTAAAACATTTATTGGAGTAGATGTTGCTGGCAAATGGGTGCAAGAGCCGATTATTGGCTACGCCTTACAACTTCCTTATGAAGATTTCTATCAATTTACGAAGGAATATATTGAAGCAAATGTTCATCAAGGATACTGTGCTATTGCACTAGATAAAGAGCAAAAAGTCGTAGGTGCACTAGTTGGAGATACAAATGCCCTTGAAATAATGGAAGAAGATATTTTTGAAGGCACGTTTGCTAATATGAATATAGTCATGCATGTATTAGAGGATATTGATGAACGTTTCCTTGAAGATTATAAAAATCGTTATGGAAAAGATATGGAAGATGGAGAGGTATTACATTTATTTTTATTAGGTGTAATTGCTGAGCATAATCGTCATGATATTGTACAAGGCTTAGGCGATATATTAGTAAAAAGAGCAACAAAAGAAGGCTTAAGATTAGTATTAGCAGAAGCAACAAATCCAAAATCACTGCGTTTAATGGAGAAGTATCATGACTTGACAAAATATGTAGACGTAGAAGGAAACTTTATTGTTCATAAATATGAAAGCAATGAACATCTAAGCAGTATTCCATCGACTGTAGCAGATGGAATTTACATCATTGTAAAAGAACTATAAAATTTCATCACTAATACATTAGTAGAATAGGAGATTTTTTTCATGGAAGCCATTATGCTAGGAATTATTGTAGTTTTAATATGTACATCTTTGTATTTTGCTTACCGCTATTTTTCACTTAAACGTCATGCCCATCTAAATAATGAGGAATTAAATGGAATGAACGAATTATCAGCAGGTCAAGTGAGTGAACAATTTTATAAATTTGCAAATAATGTTAATGAAAAAGGTGAAAATCTTTCTGAGCATGGAGAATACGCAACTGAGAAGGCTGATACTGTAAGGGCAGCAATCGATGAGGTCGGTAAAGGGTTAAAAAAGCAGCTAGTTGCTACTGAAGAGAGCTCTACTTCTATCGAAGACATTACAGTGGCTATTGAAGAGCTGTCTATAAGATCAAACCAAATTTCTGAACAATCGAATACGACGTTAGAATTAACGCAAGAAGGAAACGATAAGTTAAAAGATTCGCTGGTGAAAATGGAGCAATTTAATCAAACGATTAATACGACATTTGATGCCATCAATATACTTGGAGAAAAATCATTAGAAATAGGAAACATTGTTAAAGTAATTACTGGAATTTCAGATCAAATAAATTTATTAGCATTAAATGCAGCTATCGAAGCAGCCCGTGCAGGTGAACACGGTAAAGGGTTTGCAGTAGTTGCTGATGAGGTTCGTAAATTAGCTGAGCAATCGCGTCAGTCAGCCGATGAAGTTTCAAATATTGTGAAAAATATTCAAGATGAGACGAACAAGGTTGTAACATCAATGAAGCAAGGAACAGAAGAGTTTGAACAAACAAATATAAAAATTTTAGAAATTGGAAAGATGTTCGAAAAAATTGTAGATACTACAAAAATTATTGCTGAAAATAATGCCAATTCATCTGCAAGTACAGAAGAATTATCTTCAAGCTCTCTACAAATTGTGGCAGCTATGAAGGATATTTCTTTTATTTCTCGAGAGTCAGTTGAAATGTTTGAAGAGTTAGTTGGAATTAGCGATGATGAGTTAAATACAATGGAAAAACTTGTTCAAGAAGCAGAGCATCTTGTATATTTAAAAAATGATGCAGAAAAAATACTTCTTTCATTAAATCATGGTGTTGAAACAGAAAAAGCTAGAGCGGTTTAAGAGGCTAATTAGGTGCCATTCCACAAAAAGAATTACTAACAGAAGTATGACAAAGGCGCTTTACGAAATCCAAAACCTTTAACGATAAAAAAAGTAAATAGTTTTCTCAATAGTTCAATTTAGCAAGAACGGGTCCTCTAGAAGGATTCGTTCTTTTTCATTTAATTGAATAAAGGATTTAGAGGAATATAAGCGAATTGTATATAAGTGCCAAATATATAAATTTACGTGCTTATAGGAGTTGTATAAATATGATTGTGACAACTAGACCTTTAAAAATTAAATATAAAAAGCCAGACAATCCTCTTCAGGAGTTTATGCAAAATACTCAATACTATAATTCTCTTACGAAGGAAGTTGTTTTTCTACGATATATCGGTATACCCGATTCTGTAGATCTTTATAAGGAAGACATTTTAAAAATGGATGAGTATTTTTATACTAAGAAGCAAAGTGTGCTTTATTTACGATTACATAAGCTTGAGGTCATTTCCAATAAAAAAGATATAGATCGACTTGCGGAGCTTTGGGGAGATTGGCAAGCCATTGTTAACCCTTCATTACTTTATGAGACACCTTTAAGCGGTAAACTTAAGAAAGATCATCTTGAATGGACTAAAAAACTTAGCTTTAAAGAAATCATCCAAATGTATAAAGATAATCAGCCAAACGCCAATGATACTTTATTAAAAAATTTTGCGGTAAAATTTTTATACTGGATGGATTATTATTTGTCTCAAATTTTTTTTGAAGATAACCAAACAGTGCAGAAAATTGTTTTTATTGGTGACATTACTCAGCATGAATTATTATTTTTATATTTCTTATCGAAACTTGGTTGTGATATCTGTTATATGAATCCTAAAGAAGACATTCCAAATTTGCCTCAAATCATAGCAGCATCATCTACTTTATATAAGTGTCGTGATTTCTACGAAAAGGAAGTAGTAATACCTAAATCTCTGCCTAAGAAGAGTGCACCACCGCCACAAGCAATGAGTCTTCCAATTCAAGGGAAAATTACAGAAGAGTGTAGCTATGAGCAATTAGCTTCTTTAGCCACTTCTGTTGTAATGATTAAAACGTTTGGAGCGGATCACGAGGTGTTGTGCTTTGGTTCTGGTGTCGTTCTTCATCAAGATGGATATATTTTAACAAACTTGCATGTTGTAAGTGGTGGGGAATATTATTCTGTGCTATATGAAAACGATACGAACGAATATATAACACATCAATTTGTAAAATATCATGATATGCATGATTTAGCCATTCTGAAGGTAGATAGAGCAAGCAAGCCTTTACCTGTTAAAGTTGAAGGTCCATTAGTTCGAGGACAGAAAATAGTTGCTATTGGCAGTCCTCTAGGATTATTTAATTCCGTTTCTGATGGTATTGTTTCTGGGTTTCGGGATATTCGAGGTATGTCTATGATTCAATTTACGGCGGCCATTTCAAACGGGAGTTCAGGTGGTGCTTTATTGGATATGCAGGGGAGATTGGTGGGGTTAATTACAGCAGGCTTTAATGATGGCCAGAATCTTAACTTGGCTGTACCTGCTCATTTAATCTATCAATTTGCCCAAAATTTTATTGAATTGCCGAGTTAACGATTAATCTATTGCTATTTCATAAAATCCTATAATAAATGTAACCCCCATCATAAAAAGGAGAGTCAACTATGTACAAACTTATGCTTATTGAGGACGATAATGAATTAAATGCACTTATTCAAGAAAACTTGGAGCGTTATGGGTATACTGTTGTACAGCCTGAAAGCTTTTTGGAAATAGAGGATGAGTTTACGAGAATTAAGCCTGATTTAGTCTTATTGGATATTAATTTACCTTATTATGATGGCTATTATTTATGTAGGGCTTTTCGTAATCAATCAAATGTTCCAATTCTAATTATTTCTGCTCGTAATCAAGAACTAGATCAGATAATGGCTATTGAACTTGGGGCAGATGATTATATTACAAAACCATTTACGTTTGAGATGCTGCAGTCGAAGGTGAAAGCGACGACTAGAAGAGTTTATGGGGAATATGCAGCAAAAGGACAAAATCTTACGTGTGTTGGTCAGTTATGTATTGACGCCGAGACACTTGTTTTAACTTTTCATGAGAAAAAGATCAACCTTAGTAAAAATGAATATAAATTAATGAAAAAATTAATAGATAATAAGAATTCATTTGTTTCAAGAGAAGAACTGATTGAGGAAGTGTGGGACTCGATTACATTTGTAGAGGATAATACATTAACTGTAAATGTTACGAGAATAAAGCATATACTATCTGAATTAGGATTTGATGATGTGATCAAAAGCAAAAGAGGGGTAGGGTATATGTTTCACGATTCTAATTCTACGAGGGATTCGCAATGATAAAGCATGTTTTAATAAAATTTTTAAAAGATAGGTTCTTACTAATCATTTTTTATTTAATAAATATGATCTGCGTTATTACTTTTTTTCATCTAAATGAGCCCGCAAATGATGAAATTATTTATCCACTATCAATAGGATTATTTTTATTGTCTTTGTATTTAGTAATTGATTGGCTTAACTACTATCAAACGAATAAAGCCATTAAGCTTATGTTGAGGGGACAATTTGTCGAGCTACACCCACATACAGAGGAACAAAAGGCGTTTTATCAATTGCTAAAGAAAAATATAAGTGAGCATACACAAAAATATAATACAATGAAGGAACAAAAAAATGAAAGTCTATATTTTTTATCCCATTGGATGCACTTTTTAAAAACGCCTGTTTCTGTAATAGAACTGATTATTAGTAAAGAAAAAACAGAGGAGGTCACTGTCCTTTTTGAAAAAATTCAGCGAGAAAACAAACGCATACATACTTCAATAGAGCAAGCATTAACGATGGTGAGAATGGAAAGCTTTGAAAACGATTTGGATATAAATGCAGTTAATTTACTTATTACATTAAGAAAAGTCATTAATGAGCGAAAAAGGGAATGTATTTATCATTCTATATTTCCGATTATTGAATTTGAAGGAGTAGAAGCTTTTGTTATCACTGATGTAAAATGGAACAAAATTTTGCTAGACCAAATTATTTCCAATGCTATTAAATATTCAAGCTTAAAAAGCGGAAAGAAAAAGCTAATTTTCAAAATTGAACGCATTGGAGAATACATCACATTATCTGTTATTGATGAGGGGATAGGTATGCCTTCTTATGATATCGATCGGGTATTTGAAGCATTTTTTACAGGAGAAAATGGAAGAAAAACGCCTAATTCTACTGGTATCGGACTATATATTAGTAAAAAAATAGCAGACAAGCTTGGACAAACGATTACCTTACAATCTGAAGTCTTGATAGGTACAACTGTAATGATTCGATGGCAAGCAGCAGCAAATAATCTATCTCAGGTGCAGAATGTAGAGCCAAATCTTACAAGTATGTAAGGTTCTTTTAGTTAATCGAATTTTTGTATTTCCGCATATAACTTAGAATGGTATTTAATATCGATAAACAATTTCCATGGAGGGAACAATGGTTATTTTAGATGCGAGAAATATAGTTAAAATATACGGAGAGTCAGGAGAAGAAGGTTCCACGGCAGCATTGGAAGGAATAAGTTTATCAATAAAAAAAGGTGAATTTGTTGCCATTATGGGACCATCCGGAAGCGGAAAAACAACATTACTTAACATATTAAGTGGAATTGATAAACCAACCTCTGGTGAAGTTGTCATCGAAGGCAAAGCTATGAGTGAAATGGGCGATGATGAATTAGCTTTGTTTCGCCGACAACAATTAGGATTTGTCTTCCAAGAGTTTAATCTTTTAGATAGCTTAACTGTAAAAGAAAATATTATGTTACCAATGATTCTAGAAAAGAAAGGCTCAACAGAAATGGAGGAGAAGGTACAAAGCCTTTCTAAGCTTTTTGGGATTGATTCAATCTTGAATAAATACCCCTATAATGTATCAGGTGGACAGGGGCAACGTACAGCTGTTAGTAGAGCCCTAGTTAACGAGCCTAGTATTATATTTGCCGATGAACCAACAGGAAATTTGGATTCGAAATCATCCGAAGTAATTATGGAATGTTTTGAAAAGATTGTTCAAGAGCTAGACGCAACTATTCTTCTTGTGACCCATGATGTCTTTGCGGCTAGCTATTGTCAGAAAGTAGTCTTTATAAAAGACGGTGTTATTCATTCTTATATTGTGAAAAAGGGCAATAAGAAAGAATTTCTCAATCAAATAATGGATAATCTAGCCGTCTTAGGGGGAAGAGCCCATGACATTTAAGCAAGTTGTATGGAAAATGGCAAGGGTACATTATAAAAAATATCTTTTTTATTTAGTCTGTAATAGCTTTGTCGTTATGTTTTTCTTTATGTTTTCTACTGTCTATTTTAATGAGCAAATCGAAAGAGTTAAAAAGCTGGAATCTCTGGACTATATGTTGAATGTACCAGGAATTGCTCTAATCGTTTTTACGATGTTTTTCATTACCTATGCACATGGTATTTTTATCAAAAGAAGAAAAAACGAGTTTGGGCTATTTATAACGTTAGGGATGACTAATCGCGATATTAGCAAATTATTATTGCTAGAGAATACCCTTATTGCTTTTCTTTCTATAGTAATCGGGTTTATGTCAGGGGGCATATTTTCGCGGCTATTCTTTTTACTTCTCATGAATTGTGTGGGCTTAGAGGGAATTTCTTTTCAGTTAAATAGCAAGATGTTTTACTATCCCATTATCATTTTCATCATTATCTATTTTTTTGCCATTGGTAAATCACTTTATTTAATATTAAAACGTAATCTTATACAAAGCTTAAAAAGTAATAAGGTTACAGAATCAATTAAATTAAAGAGTATTAAGCTTGGGGTGTTTGGACTCGTATTGATTATTGGATCAGTTCTAGGGCTTTTTATTACATATAAGGGTCCCCTTGCTGGTGAATTTTTATCTATTTGGTTCATAATAACGACTGTAGGTTTATATCTTTGTCTTTCTCAGTTTATGAGTTTTTTTATAGAACTAGCGAAACATAATGAATTTTATTATCAACGATTATTGTTATTAACGAGTATAGACTATAAATTTAAGCAGCTCACCTCTATATTAATGCTAGTGACAATGATGATTATGATAACTATTTTGTACATTACTTTCATAGTATTCACCTATATGTTAAATGAAAAGGAAATGTTGAATCAAAATCCTTTTGATGTAGCATTTATTCAACCAGAAACGAAAGATGATTTGTCTATGGAAGAACTCAATTCAATTCTAGATAGTAAAGAAAATCCGGTTCAACAGCATATAACGATTCCATTATATTCTTATTATGAAAAAACGTACAATGGTTGGTATAACCTTTATAACATAATGGCAGTGGATCATTTTAATGCATTAACTTTTAGAGAGGTAAAATTACAAGGGCGAGAATATCTTCACTACTTGAATGTAGAGCCAGAATATGCAGGAGATGTAGAGGAAGACATTCAAGAGTGGACAATCCCAAATAGGGAAGGCAACATCACTTATTCACTAATAGAATCTTTTATTGAAAGTAATATCAATTCTTTTTTGGGTGTATCAGATTTTATCATTGTTAGTAATTCCGAATTCGAGTTTCTTAAAGCGAACGTAAATGGTTTTGCATCAAACCTTCATTTGATTAATGTTGTCAATTGGAAAGAGACAACAAAAGCTGTTGAGGACTTAGAGAAAATGTATAACAATGGAAATGTCCCACCAATTGTAGATGTTAGCGGAAAGAATATTTCAAAAGAGAGCTCATTCCAAATTGCCTCTAAAATAGGAAGTCATTATCGTAACATCCATTCTAATGGGATGTCATTCTTTGTATCGACTTTTTTGAGTATCCTATTTTTTTTTGGTTCCTTTATTTTATTATATTTAAATCTTTTTTCGGAAATTGACAATGAAAAAGCGAAGTATCAAAAACTTTATAATATAGGGATTACTACAAACGAAATAAAACGTATGATATCCAAGGAAATCAAAATCATATTCTTTATTCCAACATTTGCTGGGGCAGGCTTAGCCCTTCTTTATGTAATTTCTATGGCAAATGATGTAGGTGGCGTCTGGAAGAATCCGGAGATACTATTATATTTCTTTATTGTTGCAGGAATTTACCTCATCATACAAATAGGATTTTATCTATATGCAAGGAGGCAGATGTTTTTCCATCTAACTCAGGAGAGGTAAGACAAATAAAATTATCTTATCAGACGTGTTTATTGGAGTCGATATTTTTAAAGAACTATATTGTCGTGCGATGCTAAGTAAAGGTTCAAGCTAAACTTTACAGCCTACCGAAATAAAATAATACAAATACGAAAGAACGAATTCCAATCAAAAGGAATTCGTTCTTTTTTATTGTTATTATAATAAACCTTTTGAACGTTTTTCAGCCATTTCCACGAGACGTTTTGTTATTTCGCCTCCAACTGAGCCGTTTGCGCGAGAAGAGGCTTCAGGGCCTAACTGTACATTAAATTCTTGTGCGATTTCATACTTTAATTGATCAACAGCTTCTTGTACACCAGGTACCTGAAGTTTATTGGAACTACGATTAGCCATTTTGCTCACCTCCTTGTGATTAGAATGGTCGAGAGTGAGCGATTCATACATTTAACTTAGGAAAATGCATATTCTAATTACTATAGTAAAGTAACTTTGTGGAAAGATAGCTAAAAATGTGAATGTCTCTGCTATAATAAAGTGAAACTTAATTAAAATTAGTTTTTTTCTAAGTAAATGGAGGTTATTAAATGACGAATAATGATATTTTAATTCGTTTAAGATATGCATTAGATATCAAAAATACAGATATGGTTAAAATTTTTAAGCTAGGTGGCATGGATTTTACAAAAGATGAAGTTTTGAACATGCTTATTAAAGTTAATGATGAGGAAGAAGCACCAGAAGAATACATCAAATGTAATAATAAAATGCTTGAGGCTTTCTTAAATGGGCTCATCACATTTAAGCGAGGACCACAGCCATCTAAGCCTGGACAAGCTGAGGGAGCACAACCGATTTCAGGAAAAGAAAGTCCTAATAATATGCTATTAAAGAAAGTAAAAATTGCTTTAGCATTAACAAGTGAGGATATGTTGGATATTTTATATGATGGCGGTGTTAATGTTTCGAAGGGTGAATTGGGTGCCATATTAAGAAATCCAAGTCATCGCAACTATAAGGAATGTGGCGATCGATTTGTGAGAAATTTTTTAAAAGGGCTAACATATAAATATAGGGAATAATTGGATATAGTAAAACAGCAGCTACAGTATTTGTAGCTGCTGTTTTCATAGTGTTGAAAAACTAAATGGTCAAGGGACTCTTTGTGAACACTACTAAGTCAAATGAAGGTGATTTCCGTTCCAGGCTACTCGCTTTGC
>NZ_JBNNMG010000078.1:0-23190 GCF_050272555.1 Lysinibacillus sp. NPDC047702
GTTCGTTAGCATAAGGAAGCACCTCCTTCAATTGATACATCTATCGTACCGGAGGTGCCTGGTTATTTATATGCGTTATTTGAATACGGGCTTACCTACAAGTTTTGTATTTTCATATGTACGAAAGTAAAGAGATTCGTTTATGCTGGAGGATAAATGATCATTTCTTATAAGCATTGTTTCTAAATATAAGCGAGTGGCAATTTTATCACTCTTTTGTAAATTACAATCATTGCAGGCTAATACTAAGTTCCATAGATTATCATTTTGGACAAAGCTCCATGGGATAAAATGGTCGACATGTGTTTTTCGGCGACTAGATGATAAATCACATTGACAGTAAAAACATCGATTTTGTTCAAATTGTGAAAGCACCTTGTAAAAGGTTTCTAATGAACTACGCTTTGAAATCACTTCTATCTTGGATAACAAAGCCATTGTACTTGTTGCTACATTCACTTTCTCTAAATATTTTACCAAATGATAATTTGTTAAATTCATAAGAACACGCTGATATTTTTTCATAAACTCATAAACAGGGCGATTAAAACGAAATTGTGCACGCTTAATATCAAATGCATAGAATACACCTGCTGTATCGCCATAAAATGCACCAATCACATTTTGCTTGCAGTCACGTTTAACATCATGGACAATTTTCAACTGTAAAGAATCCGCAAGTTGATCAAATTGCCATTCGGATGGAACATTATAGTCACTTACATACTTTTGCAAAATGGTTTGAACACGAGCTGGTTTATTTTTATTAGGGGACTGCGTTACTTGATGATGGATGACCAAATTCCAATAAATATTGGTGAATGAATAAAAAATTTGGTCATAGCTTAGTGTTAGTTCATCATCCACATTATATAGATTTTCAAGTAATGCTTTAAAAAACACATATTTATAGGAAGTTGCTACAGTTGAACGATAATAAAAATGATTAAGATGTTGCCAAATTTCATGCTCTGTAATATATTTCTCCTTTATTTCACCGATCCTTAAATCATGTGACACGTTTCTTTCACCTACTCCTCTACTTCCATCAAATATATCCCTTTGGAAAACCCTCCGCGTTGTTCTTTCTTCTGAGCACGAATTTGCTCCAATTGCTCATTGGAAACACCAAACTTATGTATAGCTGCGTAAACTAACTCCAAAATATCTGCAAGCTCTTCTAGTGCCTCTTTTCGTGAGTCTGATTCCTTAAACTCTAAAGCCTCCTCTTGCATTTTTCTTTTGATTTCTTCCAAATATTCTTCTTGTTCTAATATTCTTATTTCACATTTTTTGCCACTGGCCTCTATTAAATCTGGTATTAAATCGCGAACCAATTTATTGTATATTGGCATATTATCGCTCCTTTTTAATATCCTTTTCGTTTAGGATTTTCCATAACTTTGCTGAATCATGCGAATATGTTTTTTCTTCATTGCCTTGGAAATTTGCATTTGTGGTAGCAACTGATTGTAAATGGCTTGAATATCGCCTTTAGAGAAAATTGGACTAGCAGACTTTTGACGTGCTTGGATAAAACGTTTTAACTCCTCTCGTTTTATAACATGTACATTAGTGGAAGTCAGCTCCACTTTTTTCAATGTACAGCTTTCACCAAAAACAATAACTGAATGGATGGCATTGTTTGGCAGCTTTAAAAAATTTTGAATAGCTCGGGTATGTATAGCATTTTGACGGATTGGATTAAAAAATTTATATTTTTTCTTATTCGGCATTGTTTGCGTCCATTGCTGATGTGCCTCATTTCCAAAAATCCAACCACTATAATTTTTTGATTCCAACACATATAAACCAGTTCTATCTATATAAAGCAGGTCAATTTCTGTTAACTCATCCGAATTTCTTTTCGGAATATATACATTGACTAATTGCCTATGGCTTTTCGATGCATGCTTCTCAATTATTTTTGAAGTTAAGTACTCACCATGTCTTCCTTTATTCCATTTAACTGTTAAAATATGATTTTTAGTCAGCTGATAATAGGTACTTTTGCGATAATTTTTTTCCATGAAATAAATGCACAACATTACACATAGAATAACAACTAGTAACATGACAATCCCCCCTTAATCTAGAAATTTTTAAAAATGAATCTTCAAAACTAGTATACCAATATTTCCAAGGATTTTTTTTGCAATTTTTTCAGTATCCGCTCAAAAAACCATCATAAAAGCCTTACTTAAAGAAATTATCCTAGTACAAATATACGATTCCCACTAAATATTACATATAATTTGTTATGGATTTAACATTTTAGGATTGTTATGATTAGGGGGTATATTTATTTGAAGGGAGGTTTGATCAATGAGTTATGATTCTTATTATTACAATGATTATGATGCGGCGTTAGGCGGATTTTTTTTGTTGATTATTATTGCATCTCTTGTATTAGGTTTAATCGCATATGTTGTTAGTGCACTAATTTATTTTATGGCTTCTAAAACAAACGGCTTCGGTGATATAGCTTACATTGCCTGGATACCACTTATCAATGTTTATAGCCTTTTCCTGTTAACAGCAGATGGTGTTGATAATGAAACTGTCCGTGCTGCAGCTTTAAAAAATACGCTTATTTATGCTGGTTTAATTATCGTTTCATTTATTCCATTTATCGGCATCATTGCATCACTAGGCGCTGCTGGCTTCACTTTATACTTCACTTACCGTCTATTCTATAGATGGACTGGCGAAGCTGGGAAGGCTGTCCTATACATTATTCTCACACTTATAACAGGTGGAATATTCTTTATGATTTATGGTTTAATGCGTATGAACAGACCTTTTGTTGCCTAGCACTAGTGAAACCTTTTTTGTCACCTGACAAAAGAGGTTTTCTTAATCACACAGTTTCACACTATAATGTCTCATAGATTTGGGAATGCCTTTTAATGCAAGGACTCCATTATAAACTAAATATCGAATTCTATACTCTATATAGAAGATGTTTGGACACTCGTCCATTTGAGATATCAATTCTGTAATCACAGTTCCTGTCTTAATAAAATCCTTCATCGTTTGTTCTTTATGTAACTTCTCAATTACGTTTATAATTAATGCATCAAAATACTCCTCTGATACACTTATTATTTCCCCATGCCCCCACCGTCGTAATAAATTCTTTGTTTGTGATAAATGTTCCCATTCTTTTTGAAGAAATAGTCTCCCCTGAACAGTTAGAGGCTTTTTTTCACTATTCATAAAGAGCTGACTTAATGACAGTGATGTAAGATGTCCTGTATCTCCAAATTTATTGTGCTCAGAGGTTTGCATAAGATAAATTTCATTTGCCTTATCGTTTAATAAATAAAGAAAGAATCGTAAAAAACACTGTTCATTCGCATTATTTCCAATCCAAATGTAAATAGGAAAATGATTAGGAATATCAACTATTTCACGCAAAGTATTTACAAATTTATGATATTCAATATGATCATCCTGCTCATTATTAATATTTTCAAATAACCATTCTTTACGGGAAACACGCCCTAACTTCTCTTCCAACAGACACAATGGACCGATAGAGAGATCATCAGAAAATGCAATAATATGTCTTGGGGGAGCAAGTGCTACCCTTAGTGACCCAGCTGCTGATTCTGAGCAAGTAATATGAACCACCTGAGAAGAAGGTGTTATGGATTCATACTGTGATACAGAACGTTGTTGCTGAATAGCGTCGTTTATGATTTCCACTATATTATAAAGTTGCTCTTGCTCAAGATAGAAACTCCAAGGATTCTCTGAGGGCCTACTCTTATCATGATTAAATGCTTCAAATTGATGAGGATGCTGTAGTTCGTATGCCTCCCATTCAACTATATTGATTACATCTTCTAAAATGACATATTCAAGTGTTTTGATTTTATACACAGTGACTATATTCGGTTCAATTAATAAATATACAAATGGATAATGGACTTTTAATTTAATAAGATTCATCCCCTTTTTATATAAATTTTACCATATCGCCTAAAATAATTCTTTTTTCTATTCTCTACCATTATTTTTTCGAAAAAGAAGTTAGCTAGCAGGATAAATATGCTATATTATAGTTAGAAAATTTAGAATTTCTTATTTCACAATAAAGGGGATTGATGAATGTGTATGAAAATATTTTAAGACACCCTGGACCTACGCCTATTCCAAAAAAGGTTCAGCTTGCAATGAATCAGGATATCTTTAGCCACCGAAGCTCAGAATTTGTGGAACTATATCGTGAAACGACTGAATTAGTGAAGCCAATTTTCGGGACAAAACAAGATATTTTATTACTTCCTTCAGGTGGTACAGCTGCTTTGGAAGCAGCTGCGGTGAATACTGTTTCAGCTGGTGAAGACGTTGTTGTTGTGACAGTTGGAGCATTCGGTGACTATTTTGTTTCGATTTGCGAAAAATACGGCTTTAATGTACATAAGCTTGAAAAAGAATGGGGACAAGCTTGTACAGCTGAAGAACTAAGAGCATTTTTACAGCCCTTACAAGCGATTAAAGCTGTTTTTGTAACATATAGTGAAACTTCTACGGGTATCTTGAACCCTGTCGCTGAATTAGCACAAGTTGTTAGAGAAGAAACAGATGCTTTAGTCATTGTAGATGGAGTAAGCTGCATTGGAGGAGCACCTGCTGAAATGGATGCGTGGGGTGTCGATATTCTTGTCACAGGCTCTCAAAAGGCTATGATGCTACCCCCAGGACTTTCACTTGTTAGCGTTAGTGACAGAGCATGGAAAGTTATTGAGGAAAATAAAGCACCATCCTATTACTTAAATTTATTGAGCTATCGCAGCTGGGCTGAAAAAGGAATGACGCCAAACACGCCAACAATCACACTTATCTATGGACTAAATGAGGTATGCAAACTAATAGAGCAAGAAGGCGGCTTTGATAAAACCGTTGCACGTCATGAATTAATGAAAAATATGGTGCGTAATGCCATGAAGGCACTAAATATTGAACTGTTAACTGATGACGAACATGCCTCACCGACTATTACAGCTATTTTAGCACCAAAAGGCATTGATCTTGGTGAATTCCTAACACATTTAAAGCAACACTATCATTTAGATTTCGCTGGTGGACTTGGCCACTTACAAGGAAAAATTTTCAGATTTGGTCATATGGGCTATTGCTTCCCAAGTGATATTTTACAAGCTGTTTCATTAATGGAGGTCGCACTACAAGACTTCTCCTATGATTTTGAGCCAGGTGCTGGAGTACGCGCAGCACATGAAGTATTTTTAGCTGCTCAGCAAAAACAGCTTCAACGATAAATTATCAGGTGAATGACCATGCAAACCCAAATCTCCACTCGGTGGCTTTTTTTGCGCCATTCCTGCAAGATTTTACACCTGTAGAGTTGGGAGTCTTCAGCTGAATGAAGATAAATTATTTTTTAAATAAAGTGTATAGAAAATAATAATTGGTCCAAACTATTAAAGATTTCACTTCAAATCCAATGACTAGGAGGGTTAACCCGATGAGTGGGATGGATTGAAAACTCAGAAGGACCATCAAAACTGAATGAAGCTAAAGCAAGTTGTCTTAAAGTTTTTAAGATCCCATGCGGAAGCGAGGCAGGGTGTCATGGAGCATTTAAAGTAAGTGAGAATCAAGCCTGGAATATTATTTCCAGGCTTTTTGTTTTGATACTTTTCATACATACTCCCTAGAAAAAACGATATTTGAATATCTGTTTTCAACAAACTCAACAACATATAGTACTGTTTTTAATTGTCTTCTCACTTTTTGTATCCGTTACATTCACAAAGACTTATTATAGATAATCTATAGTATAAATTATTAATATCACTCCAACTATACACATAATCCAGGATAGGGCAGAGCTTGAACTGCTTGATATTTTATTCCGAAGATTAACTAAGGTAGGGTTTATCAACTTTCCAAACAATTTATATCCTAAAAATATAAGTAGAGCTGGTAGAACCATAATAATATTGTAAACTGCTATAATTGAAATCCTTTGATAAAAAGGTATATCAATTGTAGTTAATAAACCAATAGCTGCAAAATACGGTAAAGCCATACCTGCCTCAATGATAAAAGTCGTAACACCAATAATAATAATTGAGAATAAACTATGTGTTTTAGGCTTTGGAATATTACTGTTTTTATTTATGGGGATGAAAAAGCTAGCAATAAATAATATCACCCCTATTATGAAGATTATCCAGCTAAATATTTTATTTTGAAAAATAGTTGAGAATGCTTCTATAATAAAATTTAACCCTAACATCATGATGATACCTAATGAAAAATACAGTAGTACGACCGTAATTAGATATGTCAATAATCTTGATGTTAAATTTTTATTGTCTGTTAATACCAGAAATAAAGTAACGCCAATAATTGTTGGGCTTAATGTATCTAAAAGAGCTAAGCCACCTAAATAAATTAATATATCAGTTCCCATCTTTCCTCCCGTATGTGTTCAAATAACTATCATTTATTATCGAGATAATGTATATATGCCTTTTCCAAAAAATTAAGGACCTCTTGATCAATTGGATATAGGCTATATTTTTTTGATTCCTCAGGTGACATTCTAATGTCCCAAAGTTTATCTAAAAAAACATCTTCGCCTTTAAAGTCTTCATCTTTTTTTACATCCATTCTCTCAATGATATTTTGTATTCGTGAATTACTATAACCAAGGTGCATATATTTTTTTAATTGCCCTACTAAAGCAATCCACTCTAAAGAGTCTGGATCACTACTAGCCATGTTAGGAAGCTTTTCTAGTACTTCCGTGTTTTTAATATTTAATTTAGCTTGATTATAATTTAATGCTTCTTTAGCATCCTTATTATTATATAAATCTATGATTTTTTTAATCCTAAATTCTTCTCCATCAATCGCTATACCGTTTATTAGCTCCCTTAAACTTATTTCTATCTTTAAAAGACGGTCCTTTTCTTTTATCACATAAGATAGTTGTTTCATTAGACTATTAGGCCAATCCCATTCTTCTGACTCTAACATAATTTTGATCTCGCTTAATTGAAATCCTATAGTTTTTAGGAATTGTATTTGCTGAAGTTTCTTTAACTCAGTGTTTGAGTATAATCGGTGACCTCCTTCAGTTTTTGATACAGGTTTCAGAAGTCCTTTTTTGTCATAAAATCTTAAGGTTCTAACTGATACACCGCTCAACTTCTTAAATTCGTTAATATGATACAAGTTAATACCCTACTTTCTTATTCATTTGTATGATTAAAAAACATGATTTTTAATACATAACCAATCCCTAAACCAATTAGCACCCCTGGAAAAGCATTATCAAAAAACAAACCTACTCCGGCTCCAATAATAACAAAAGCATAAATAATAATATCGTCTTTTTTCAAAATAGGATTCTCCTTTTAAATGTATTAAAGTTAAGCTCTTTTACAGTATAAAAGATGACGTAAGGTCACTTTCAACCTATAAAGCATCCCATTGCCTAAAATTTGAAACTGACCTTACGTCATTTAATAAAATCAGCTTAAAGGAGCATTGCTGTTAGAAGGATTTTCAGGGGCTTAAAAAAGAAAAAGCCCTCTTGTATGATGCATGAGTGTCAACGCCTAAATTGACCCACCATCACACAGGAGGACTCCATTTATGAAATCTAATACAAACCAAAAGATTACTCAAGTCTCTGAAAAAACATTCGTCATCAGTATCAATATTGCCAAGCTGAGATTTTTACTCATTATAAAATCTTCATGCCTTTTTTAAATACTCCTCACGCATCTCTTGTGGCACCATACTCCCACCTGTTGCCCATACAAGATGTGTAGCTTGCTCCATCTTATCAACTAAATCATGCTTTTCTAAATAACTTTGCCCATTTTTCATTAACTGAATCGGTCCAAACATTCCTGCATGTGCAGATGGCTCTAAAAATAATCCTTCACTATCCATTGCCAAACCTAATGATGTAAACAATTCTTCATCTGTCACCGTATAACAACCACTTATATATGTTTCCATTACTTTTCCGACAAACTTAGAAGCACGACCTACTGCTAAACCATCTGCTTCCGTTTTATTGTCTAAGCCAATATCCTCTACACTAATTTCATCATGTAGACCTGTCAGCAAACCGATTGTCATGCAAGGTGATTCTACTGGCTCTGCAAAGAAAATATGCACATGCTCTCCAAAAAGCTCACGAAGTCCATATGCAACCCCACCAGGTCCACCACCAACCCCACATGGTAAATACACGAACAATGGATGTGCTTCATCTACTTTAATGTTCGTCTTTTCAAATTGGTGCTTTAGTCTTTTCGCTGCCACTGCATAGCCAGCAAAAAGATCTTTTGAATTTTCATCATCAATAAAATGACACTTTAGATCTTGCTCAGCCTCTAGACGACCTTGCTCCACAGCGACACTATAGTCAGCTTCATATTCGATTACTGTTGCACCTTTTTCGCGCAGCAATGCTTTCTTCCATTCCTTTGCGTCACTCGACATATGTACTACGACATTAAAGCCGAGTTTCTTGCCCATAATGCCGATGCTTAATCCTAGATTACCGGTAGAGCCAACTGCAATTGTGTACCGCTGGAAAAATGATTGGAAGTCCTTCGTTGCCAACACCGCATAATCATCCTCTTTTTTTAGCTTCCCACTGGCAATAGCTAGTCGCTCTGCATGTCTTAGTACTTCAAAAATACCTCCGCGAGCCTTAATAGAGCCTGAGATTGGCAAGGCATGATCGCATTTTAAGATAAACTGACCAGGAATCGAAACGTCAAATTCCTCTTCGAGAGCTTTCTTTATCAATGGTATATCCTGAATAGTTGATTCAATGAGACCTTGGCTTTCCAAAAGCTCTGGGAATGCTACTATTAAATAAGAAGAAAAACGTGAAAGGGTTTCTTCCGCTTCCTCAACTTCTTGCAACGAAAAAAGATTGGTTGTCGCCTCTTTTTTCCAATTTGTATTTTCCCAAAGCACAGTACTCTTATTTGCTAGCTCTTTTAGTATTGGAAATTGCTGAAATAGTTCGTGTTTAAGTTCATTTTTCACCTTTTGATTCCTCCATTTTTTTCGCTAGAATTGCTTGTTCACAAATTTGTCGAAATTTCAATTTGAACGAAATATTGTTTTCTTGTGTTCTTTTTTTTGGTCCCTTTGTACGTCCACCTGCACGTCTAATTTTCTGCCCAACATGTCTCATTTCGAGCAAACGTTCGATATTTTCATTGGACATTTCTCGTCCATTTTGATCAATAGGATATCCCCCTCTTGCCAAAACCATTGCTGCTAAACCATAATCCTGTGTAATGACAATATCGTGTTTTGAAAGCGCATTCACTAGCGTGAAATCAACCGAATCTGGACCTTTAGGAACAATTATTGTTATTACATTATCACGTTCAATACGGTGGGATGTATCGCAAAATAAGATAGTTTCAATCTCAAACTCAGATGATATAGATAACGCTAAATCCACTACTGGACAGGCATCAGCGTCAATTAGAACCTTCACAATAAGGCATCATTCCCTTCTCATAATTAGATGAATAACTCACCCTAAAATTATTTCAAAATAACATTTTAACGACCCCTCTTGCTCAATTTTTCACAAACTTTAGACTGTTGGAAAAAGTATTTTATTGAATAGTGTGAAAAATAGATATACGATACACCTATCAAATAATTGGAGGTTTTCATTATGACAACTACAACTGTTAGCAATGAACAATTAGCAAAAGAATACGTGGATGGTGTATTCGAGCAACTAAAACAACAAAATAGTCATCAGGCGGAGTTCTTACAAGCAGCTGAAGAAATTTTCATTTCATTAGTGCCTGTATTTGCACAACATCCTGAATATATAAAAGCCAATATCTTATCACGTATCGTTGAGCCAGATCGCATCATTTCCTTCCGTGTTGCTTGGCAAGATGATAATAATCAAGTACAAGTAAATCGTGGTTACCGTGTTCAATATAGCAACGTAATGGGACCATACAAGGGCGGACTTCGTTTCCATCCTTCTGTTAACGAATCAATCATTAAGTTTTTAGGTTTTGAACAAATCTTTAAAAATGCTTTAACAGGCCAACCAATCGGTGGTGGTAAAGGTGGTTCAAACTTCGATCCAAAAGGTAAGTCAGATTCAGAAATCATGCGTTTCTGTCAAGCATTCATGACTGAATTATACCGTCATATTGGTCCAGATGTCGATGTTCCTGCTGGCGATATCGGTGTGGGTGCTCGTGAGGTTGGCTTCTTATGGGGCCAATACAAGCGTTTAACAAAAGCAAACGAATCTGGTGTATTAACTGGTAAAACGCCTGGCTATGGTGGTTCTTTAGCTCGTAAAGAGGCAACTGGTTACGGTACAGTGTACTTTGTTAAGGAAATGCTAAAAGATGCAAATGATTCTTTCGAGGGTAAAACAGTCATTGTTTCTGGTTCAGGAAATGTATCAACTTATGCGATTGAAAAAGCACAGCAATATGGCGCAAAAGTAGTTGCTTGCTCTGATTCTTCAGGCTATGTGTATGATCCAGAAGGTTTAGATCTTGATGCGATTAAAGAAATTAAAGAAGTAAAAGGTGACCGTATTTCAACTTACGTAAACTATCGTCCAAATGCTACTTTTACGGAAGGTTGCACAGGTATCTGGTCAATTCCATGTGATATCGCACTTCCATGTGCTACTCAAAACGAAATTAACGGTGATTCAGCTCGTACATTAATTTCAAATGGTGTCAAAGCGATTGGTGAAGGAGCAAATATGCCATCTGACCTTGAAGCGATTAACGAATTCTTAAATGCGGGTGTTTTATTCGGACCTGCCAAAGCTGCAAATGCAGGCGGTGTTGCTGTATCTGCTCTTGAAATGGCACAAGATTCAAGCCGTGTATTCTGGTCATTTGAAAAAGTAGATGCGAAATTACATCAAATTATGAAAGATATTTATGCAGACAGTAAAGCAGCTGCTGAAAAATACGGCTATCCAGGAAACCTTGTAGTTGGGGCAAACATTGCTGGCTTTGTTAAAGTAGCAAATGGTATGATTTCTGAAGGCATCTATTAATAATATTCTTTTTTCAACTAAATTAAAATGGAATCTCTGATAATAGAAGAGTCAACCATGTTTTAAATTTAGAATTTTCTTAATTTCATTAAAGATGATAGCGAACATTCGTTATCATCTTATTTTTTAGTAGAGAAAAGTGAAATAAACATAAAAATAAAGCACTAAAACGAACAATTTTAATATTAAAATATTAAAATATTCGTGTTATACTATTAGGGTACTATGAAATATTGGAGGGTTTTTTGTGGAATTATTGTATACAGGTAAAACGAAAAATGTGTTCAAATTAGAAGATGGTCATTACTTATTGAAATTCAAAGATGATGTAACTGGAGAAAATGGTGTATTTGATCCAGGTGCCAATACTGTAGGATTAACAATTGACGGTGCTGGACTTGCTGGTCTTCGCTTAACTTCTTATTTCTACTCAAAACTAAACGAACAAGGTGTTCCTACTCACTACGTAGATGCAAACTTCGACGATGCCACAATGACTGTAAAGCCTGCAACGGTTTTTGGTAAAGGTTTAGAAGTTATTTGCCGCTTTAAAGCTGTTGGTTCTTTCTTACGTCGCTATGGCGCTTACGTACAAGAAGGACAAGATCTAGATTCATTCGTAGAGGTTACGATTAAAGATGACGATCGACTTGATCCTCCTATTTCTGAAGATGCTTTAGCTATGTTAAACCTGTTAACCCATGAAGAATATGCTATTTTAAAGCAACGTACAATTGAAATTTCTAAATTTGTTGCTGCTGAGCTTGCTAAAAAAGGCTTAACACTTTACGATATTAAATTAGAATTTGGTCGCGATGCGAAAACAAATGAAATTTTATTAATTGATGAAATCTCTGGTGGTAATATGCGCGCTTACAAAGGCGAACAATATATTGAACCGTTAGAGCTTGAAAAAATTATGTTAGTTGACTAATCATTCATTTCCTCAAATTGCAATCTGTTTGGAAAAGGGTGTTCATAAGTTTATTTATCACATTTTAATTTGTTCAGTAAGTATTTCGGTACTACTGAACAAATTTTTTTATTGGACGAAACTTTTCACCAATCCATCCGTATATTGTATAGAATCATATATTTCATGAGCATTAACTTAGAGAGGTGGTTTAATCCCTTTCTTTTGTATGAAGTGTAATATTAATTTATTGGAGGTAGTTTAATGGAAAACTATAATGATACACAACAAGAAAGACCAAAACTTAATCCATTTCTATCTGTTTGGTTGCATCCAAAGCAAACAGCCCGCTACATGATTGACGAAAAAACAATTGGCTATGCCATACTGATTCTTTCCATTGGTTATATTGGTTCGTTATTATCAGGGCTGATTGATCAAGAATTCATTCCAGACTTTTCTCCTTGGGTACTGGCGTTATTATGTGTAATATTCGCGCCCATTGCAGGTATTATTGGAACAGGGTTTTCTGCTCTTTTAGCATGGTTATTCGGTAAGCTTTTCAAGGGAACTGGTACATTCTCTGATTTATTCAGAGGTCTGAGCCTAACAGCCATACCGTTTATTGTTCTTATTCCTTTTTATATTATTTGGCTAATGACCTCACCTGAGTCCTTACTGGATGCAAACTTCATAGGTTCGTTTCCTTGGATTTTCTGGCCAACAATGTTAGTGACGATTGTGGTTAGTATTTGGTCATTCGTGATTAGTGTAGGCGCTGTGGCAGAGGCACATCAAATCTCAAATGGGATGGCCTTCTTAACAATCTTTATCCCAACGATTATTTTATTTGTCATTTTCTTCGTACTTTTCTTTATCATCATGATTGGCATTATAGGTATTGGCATGATGTGAAAAATCTCCCCCTCTCGCTTTTGAGAGAGGGAGATTTTAGTTTTATAATTTAAATTGTGCCACTAACCCCTTCAATTTTAAGGCTAATTCCGATAATTGCTCAGATTTCCCTGTCATCTCTTCCATCGAGCTACTTGTTTGCTCTGTTGTAGCAGTTGTTTGCTCAACACCAGCCGCAGATTCCTGTGCTACTGCAGCAATTTCCTGTATAGCGCTATTCATTTTTTGACCATCTTCTGACACGACCGATAAATTGATTGAGATTAATTTAACACTTTCTACCACTTTATTAATGGATTCACTAATTGTGTTAAACGTTTCATTTGTAGCTTTTATTTGATTTGTTCCAGCCTGCACCTCTTGATAGCCACCCTCTAAAGAAGCTGTTACAACATCAAAATCCTGTTGAATATTTGTAACAATACCTGTAATGTCATTCACTGAAAATGCCACTTGTTCTGCTAATTTTCTAACTTCATCTGCAACTACTGCAAATCCTTTTCCGTGCTCACCAGCTCTAGCAGCTTCAATTGCAGCATTTAAAGCTAATAAATTAGTTTGATCCGCAATATCTTTAATGACAATGACCAATTTTGATATTTCTTGAGCTTGAGCATCTAAATTTTTTACTCTCACTACAGCGTTTTGAACAATATTATCTATTTTAACCATTTGACTATTAGAAGTGGCCATCAAATAACTTCCCTCTTCGGTTAGTGCCAACACATCAACAGAAGATTGGTGTATGTGTCCACCATGTTGATTCGTTTCCAACAAATCTGAGGTGAAACGTTCCATCAATGATGTTAGCTCATTAGCATGATGAGCTTGTCCTTCCGCACCAGATGCCAATTCATGCATCGTTATTGCTACTTGCTCTGTTCCCATTTTTACTTCTGTTGCTGATTGCGTCAATTCTTGACTGGAATGATTAATCATATCTGAAGCTTGATAAATATGGAGAATCATATCCTTTAACTTTAATTGCATTTGATTCATGGCACTTGCTAATTTTCCAATCTCATCTTTGGATTTAATTGTCATCAATTCCCGAGATAGATCCCCTTCTGCAAAAAGTTCCATTGCTTCAGCAACTCGATTAATGGGCTTAGTCATACTACTTGCGTATAACCAAATTACGAAAATCCCAACAACAATTGCAATGCTGATCACCACTAATGTTAATTTTAAAATACTATCCGCTGGTTTATTAAATTCTATTAAATATGTACTAGCACTTATCGTCCAACCCCAATTTGGTTCCGTTTCCGCATATATCCCTTTCTGTTCTAGGGTCTCTGAATTGGGCATTTTCCAATCATATGTAACAAAGCCTCCACCATTATTCCCAACTTTAATTGCATCTTGGATATATTTAACGCCATTACTATCCTGTTCCTCCCACACATTTGATCCCTCTATGCTAGGATGGGCAATTGATTTCCCTTCTTGGTCAACAATAAAAATGTATCCATTCTCACCAAGTTTGATGTTCTTATTTATTGGCCGTTTTCCTTCTGCATCTTTTTCACCTAAAATTAGTACCTTCACTTTTTCTTGAGCTTCTGTTAACGGAATTTTCCCTGCTTGTACCTCTTGATTTAATTGCTCAATCATTGCAATAGTCATTTCCACACTATTCTTTAAGTTTTCTTTCCCAACAATTTCTAGATTCGTCTTACTCTGTTGATAGCTAAAAAATCCTAAAACAACTAAAGGAATCATTAAAAGAAGTAAAGAGAAAGCAATTAGTTTTGTTTTAATAGATTTGAATTGTATCAATAATTTCATATGATTAAACCATCCTCCTTTAATTTAAAATACTAAAGACCTATATTTTATTAAAAATTAAAATAAATAAATACTTTATTCTTTTAAAATATAAATATAAAACCATTACATTATACTCATTATATCTTATTACACTAATAGACAAATAACAACATTTTTCGAGCAAATTCTACACAAAAAACAGATGTAGAAAAACGTATTGTTTTTCTACATCTGTTTTATAGTTGTTACACGGTAAGCACCGTATTTTGTTGGAATAACTCAGATACGCCTGATTCTACAGCAGCACCACTTACAGCACGCGATACAATTTCAACGACACGTCCATCTAAGGATTTGGGAACAATATATTCTTCATGTAAGTCCTCATCGCTAACAAGAGATGCAATCGCCTCTACTGCAGCCAGCTTCATTGCCTCATTGATATCTGTTGCACGTACATCTAATGCTCCTCTGAAAATTCCTGGGAAAGCAAGTACATTGTTAATTTGGTTTGGATAATCTGAGCGTCCAGTTCCCATAACACGTACACCCCAAGCCTTCGCATTTTCATACGTAATTTCTGGATTTGGATTCGCTAATGCAAATACCACAGGATCATCATTCATAGAAGAAATATGAGCTTCTGTTAGCAAGTTTGCAACAGATACACCAATAAAGACATCAGCTCCTACCAGCGCATCATCCAAAGTACCGTGTATTTTATGAGGATTCGTTAAATGAGCAACAGCTTCCTTAATTGGATTCATTCCTTCAACGCGTCCTTCATAAATAATTCCTTTTGTATCACACATATAAATATTTTTGTAGCCCATTTGTACAAGAATACGTAAAATAGCAATACCTGCCGCACCTGCGCCGTTAATGACAACCTTCATTGTAGTCACATCTTTCTTTACAATTCGATTGGCATTAATCATCCCTGCACCTACAACAATTGCTGTTCCATGCTGATCATCGTGGAACACTGGAATATCACATTCTTGACGTAGACGATCCTCAATTTCAAAACATCTTGGAGCCGAAATATCTTCTAAATTAACAGCACCAAATGTTGGGGCAAGCGCCTTCACAATGCTGACGATTTCATCCGTATTTTTTGTATCTAAACATATAGGAAAAGCATCAACATTGGCAAAACGCTTTAATAAAATTGCCTTCCCTTCCATTACTGGTAATGCCGCCTTTGGACCAATGTCCCCCAACCCTAAAACTGCTGTACCATCTGAGACAATCGCAACCATATTTCCCTTCATTGTATAATCGTAAACAAGTGAAGGATTTCTCTCAATCTCTACACATGGTGCAGCAACTCCTGGAGAATATGCCAAACTTAAATCATAGGAATCCTGTACAGGCACCTTTGAAATGACCTCTAATTTTCCATTATAATGTGCATGCATTTCTAACGCTTTTTTCATAACATCCATTCTATCCCAACCTTTTCCCTGTGAATTTTTATTATATTTCAGAATCATAATACTTTGTGAAAATATAGTCAACTAAATTTTCTGTCAATTTCAAAATTTCTTTAGAAGAGCAACATTTTCTGTCATTTATCACAATTTTTAATTTTGTTAATAATTTCACAATCAATTATTTCAACATAATTAATGCGCAAGGTTACTTCTTAATAAATGTACCTATACCGCGATTAAACCTGTTCAACTTTTCACATAGTATTTTTCTTATGTAAATGAGAAATTTTTCACAAACTTATGTAAGCGCATCCATTGTGAAATCTAGTTTTGTCACATTTTCTCCACATTTTTTCACAAACTTATTTATTATTCTTTTTTAAGTATTCTGGTAAAATACAGGCATCTGGCATGGATTGGAGTCGCTTTTATCGGGATAAGGGCAGTTCTCTCTTGGATCTGAGCGGTTCTTCCTTGAACCCGAGCACTTTTCGTGGATACCTGAGCAATTCTTTTTAGACCCGAGCGCTTTTTGGCTACACCTGATCAGTTCTCTCATAGACCCGAGCACTTTTCAGGGACACCTGATCAGTTCTCTCTGGACCCGAGCACTTTTCGACGACACCTGAGCGGTTCCCTCTTGGAACTACTCAATTTAGGTCTCTTGGTTCCTGAAGCATCAAAGAAAAAAGAGCCCTATATAAAGGACTCTTGCTTAAACTGATGTATAAAAGCGGTAATGATATGCTTAGATGACCACTGCTCCCCTGATACTTTTGTAATTGGATATTCGCGAGGGAAGACAGTTTTAGTGATTTCTTCCACTGTATAACCTTGATTAAATAGCTGCTTAACGGTACCTTCCATATCCTCTAAATAAGCGATTTTATTTAGGATTTTTGATCGACCATCTGCAATATAGCCAGCATGACAGCAATATACTGCCTCAAAATCAAAGTTTAATAGCTTCTTTAAAGATGCCAAGGTATGTACAATATTTTCTTCATCAAGGACAACCTTGGTTTTCGTCTGTATAAATAAATCACCTGTGAACATGGCGCCGGTTTCTCGATTGTAAAACGATACATGATCGGTTGTATGCCCAGGTGTTTCAATGACATCCCATGTTGCTGATCTTGATTGTAAGGATTCACCTAGTGGTTGAGCCACAAAAGCAGGTCGCTCTCCCCAAAGGGCATGACGATAAAGTGGATATTCTCCATCCTCTGCACAAATTTGCACGGAATCACGATGCACAAAGATAGGAGTCTTCTTATACTGCTGAATCCACGCTGCATTTCCTGCATGATCCTCATGGGAATGTGTCAATGCTAATTGCTCAATCGGTATTTCTGAAAAAAAAGATTGAAACTCCTGTGTTAATGAGTACGAGCCCGCATCAATTAGTAAACCATCCACAAAAAAACTATAAACACTCATGCCAATGCCTTGTACTGCTACTTTACCGTGCGCACATTGCACATCCTGATTCTGTTGAATTTCTATACTTTTCTCGCGTTTAAACATCCATTTTCCCCCTTTGCTCTCTGTAAAAAGAGTGTAACACAAAATGAATGGTCAGTCATTTTTACAAATACCTAACAACAAAGGATTTTTTCTTTACATGCTTTCGTAAAGATAAAACATGGAAGAATAAACGGATATTCACCGCAAATAAAAGGAATCCACCCAGCATCAACAACCCTATCTTCCAGTCATTTGGTAAATTACTTAACATTGTCCAACTCACAATAACAGCAAATACAATTATTACATATTTTTTTAGCACACGAGCAGTAGGACCATGAGCATTATAACGCTGTTCTAAAGAAACTAATATTTTGCCAAATTCCATAATAATCAATAAATCTATCCCTGCAATGAAAACAGTACTCCAATAGAATAATAGCTGCAGGGAAAAAATATTACTGAATAACGTTAAAACGATGGCTATAACAATGTATTTTTTGACTGGTGTAACTTGTCTACTATACGAAAGACTCTTTATATAGGCTCCATAAACCAATAAATCTTGAAGAATATTGACATACTTAAAAACATTAAGATAAAGCAATTGCAGAAATAAAGCTATGGCAAACCATTGTAAAAGTTTAACATGGTCCTTTGTTTCATTCATTCATTTCACGCACCTTTTTCACCATTCTTTCAGTAAAGTAAACTTTAGAAAATACTTTGGTTATTAAGTTACCATCTGGACCACTTAAACCTACTGAAGCATTCATATCAAATGGAGAATCCTTAAACTGAATAATCAGTTCAATTCGTTGTCCTTTTTTCAATGAAATCGGAAAATCTTTCGAAGTAAATCGTTGATTATTAACTATAAATTCTTTTAAGATGACTTGTTTTTCTAAAAAGGAATGAACATAAAAGTCATCAAATACAGCATCCTGCTCAAGTATAAAGGAAATCACATGCTCATCTTGACCTCGTGAAGCACTAAAGCTTTGATGAGGTACCTGATTGTCATTTTGAGTATTTATATAGAGAGAAGCCTTTATTTTTACATCATCACTCAAAATAAGATATACATCCTTACTTGCAAGAATTTTTTCAATTACTGATAAATCAGCTTGAAAATATGCATCACGAATATACTGATAACTTAACACTTGGTAGGCATCGAATGGATGATAAAATCCATTGATAAGATTGACTTGCTCTGATGTGAAATAAGCTATTGGTAGGATTACATCGTCTGCCTGTAAAGATTTCACATAACGATGGTCATTGCGATTCGTTATATAACGTATCTCAATACCATTTTGTCCATCTTTATTTATCTCTATTGATGTTGGAATGACTAAAGGGTTAACTAACTGATGTTGCAAAAACAATGCACTGTTTCCAAGTAATAAGATCAATACTGCTGCAACACCAAGCGTTTTTACTTTATCCGATCCTGAACAAATCTTTCTTCTAGCTACAAATAATATTATTGATATACATAAAATAGCAATTCCCCAGTATATATAGGGAGAAATATGTTCTTGAATCAAAAATGTACTTGCCTGATGATTAATTGTCCCTCCCTGCTCTATACTCAATGCAATAAAGCCTCCTGCGGCAAGAGTCACTGCAATCGTGATTATTTTTGGTAGCCAACGCTGCGATTTTTGCTGTTCTTTGCTTGCCTGTTCAATTCCTTGTAGACTACGCTTATGCAGCGATTTGGGAATGTCAATGTGATCCATCTGTTTTTTTAGATCGCTCATTCTTCTTCCTCCTGTTCCAGCGCTTGTTTTAGTTTCTTTAATGCACGATATAAAATCGTTTTTGTAGTTCCTAATTTTAGCTGTAAGGTCTGCGACACTTGAGATAATGTATAATCATTGTAAAATCGCAGTAATATCACATCTTTTTCTTCTTTTGAAAGCCTTGTTATGATATCCTCCATCACCCATTTTTGAGGAAGCTTCTCATGTGGCTCTTCACCTTTCTCTAGCTCGTCCATTTCATACGGCAGGAATTGACCCCGTTTTTTTAGCAAATCTGTTGCACAATTAATAGTAATCCTTATCAGCCAAGTTTTTATATGAATGGAACTTTGCAAAGAATGTATGTATTTGAAACTACGGTAAGCTACCTCCTGCACGACATCCAGTGCATCTACCTCATTGCCCACATATACATAGGCCATTTTATATAAATCAATTTCAAACTGGGAAAATAGCTGTGCGAATGCTTCTGCATCGCCCTTTTTCGCTCGTTGTACGAGTGTATCCTGCACTTGCTCACCCCCTCTATCTATTAGACCTACATAGATGGAATTTGGCTTTCATAATAATATTTATCAAACCCAATATTTTTCCACCATATTCATTGTCAATTAACGGTGTTTTTAATAGAATTTTAGATAATATAATATGGGATGGGTGCAAAGATGAACATGAAAGATTGATTAACCCTTGATATGTCAATAATTTAGGAAATCTCTCCCCACTTAACATTGGCTTCAATCTTTTTTGTTTATCCCCCATAGATTGTAAAGAATCCTCATTAAAGGGCTAGCTGCTAAACACTAGGTGAGTGTGTGCAGAAGGGAGCGAAAAATAATGAAGTTAATTTTTAATACTCCTATCGATTGGATAAATTCAATAAAATAGATGCCCCTAAAAGGAGATCTATCCTAAAAGTCGATGTAAATCGATTTTTAGGACAGCCCCTTCTTACCTCCAACCATTAGAGAATCGGCTTCTTCTTATCATTGTCTGCAAGCTCTCGATTTTCTTTTTGAGACTTCATACGAATGTTTCCACGTTCATAATGTTTCGAAGAGTTAATTCTATTAATTGTGGCTTTGCATCATCTTTGGATTTTTCATCTTTTATTTGTTGCATTATCTTTGTTTATTATTTCCATTTTATCCATTCATCAAGAAATTCTGTAATGAAATAGATTGCCATATCCAACGGTGAATCAAATCTAAATTCAATACCTTTATAAGTAGGCTTCTGCTTTGGTGTAGGTCTTGTGTCTTCTTCTCTCTTCAGGCATTAATCAGTAGGAATACAAGTAGTTTCCTTCTAACTAATTACTTATCAACGTGATTCACTCAATCTGTTAAGAATACATTGTCTGAAATATCTGTGTTTCTGTTTCTCTCATTAGCAAATCAATTGTCAGTGTTACAATTTGCCTTGTTTATTTGTGTGTGATTCCCTCGGTAACCATAATATTCTAAATAATCTTCTATTACTATTTCTACATTCATCTGTTAGTTTAAGTGTAACTCTTCACAATTACTTGATATTATATAGGTGAATAGAAAAATAAATTTAAATTTAGTTTAGTAGTTGTAAAAGTAGGTTATTTATATTATTCTCTTATAATTTTTCAAAAAGGAGAGTTTATGAAAAAGATTATTGTTTTTGTATTAACGATATTTATATTATTCTCAGGATTCGCAACACAAAGTTATGCGTTGTCAGATTCGAAATCTGCGGCAATACAAGCGTTGCTAGATGATGCCTGTCGTATATCAGGTGTGCCGGGAATGTCAATCTCAATACTTGCTGATGATGAAGTGTTCTACTTTTCTTCAGGGTATGCAGACCGTGAAAAGGGGTTGTCTGCAAGTGAAAATACACTCTATGAGTTAGCCTCGGTCAGTAAAGCTTTTACCGGTATGGGTATTATGCTATTGGAAGAGCAAGGGCTGCTCTCAATGACTGACCCTGTCCAAAAATATTTACCTTGGTTTACATTAAAGTATCAAGGGAAACCTGTTGATATGCAAAGCCTTACACTAAATAACTTTCTTCACCATACCAGTGGTCTAACAAATATTAGGCATACTCAAAATATTCCACAAGGCAATACACCGGATATGTTGCAAAAGACTGTGGAAATGCTCGTGGATGCTGAATTGGCGTTCCCTCCCGGTGAAAAGTATAACTATGGAACCGTTAATTATGACGTATTAGGTTTGGTTATTGAGATTGTTTCGCGACAAAGCTATGAAGACTTTATGAGGGAACAGGTATTTCAGCCGTTAGATCTTCACCAGACGTATGTTTATAAAGAAGATGCTCAAGCCACTGGACAGTTGGCACAGGGCTACCGTTCTTCCTTTTTTATGACAACTCCATTTAATGCTCCGGATTATGCTGGGAATAAACCCGCAGGCTACATCATTTCTAATACAAAAGATATTGCGCGTTGGATGGGCATACAGATGGGTATCGTGCAGGACATACCCGAAATATTTCACACGGTTATCGAAAAATCACATAGGGGTGATATGTCTGTTTCGGCTGTCAACGATATGTATTATGCGGCAGGCTGGTTGGTAAACGCCGACCAAACGATTATAGAACACACTGGGGGTAATCCAAATTTCAGAACCGAAGTAGCCATACTGCTAAATGAACGAACAGCCGTCAGCTTGCTGAGCAACGGCGTAAATACCAATATAAACCTGGTACTAAAAGTTAAAGATATATTAGATGGCAATCTAACTCAGTCATATGAAATAAGTGGCATACAGCTTTTGGATATCATATTGTCGTCTATCACAATTATTCTTTGCCTATTGGCCGTTCTGCTATTTCTCTTAGGATTACGCAGAAGGAAAACGAATGAGTGGCAACCAATGACAAAAAAGAGAATAATCGTAACAGTTATTTTCCTGATCGCTACGATTGCCCTAGGTATACTGTGCTGTACTTTCGATTGGTCAACGATACTTATTTGGAAAACATATAGTGTTCTTACAGCTTTGATTTCGTCAGCATTATTAACAGCAAGCATTACGTGGTTTGTATACACTCACCGATAAAATACCTCGCTCTCAAGATAAGCATAATGTAAAGTAATTAAATTTCAATTTATCGGTATGATTAATTTGAAAAACATAAGACACTTTGGTGGTCTTTTTTAATATCATCGACAATTTTCCCAGTCAAACCTAATTACTATTGCATCCACTAACCTGCTCCGTTAATTGAATAGTACATTCTATGGCTTTATGCGTTTGTACACCTTGTGTTTCTAATGCTTAAAGCAATGAAAATTCGATGGTTCGTTTTTCGTGATATTGTATGTCAGATAATCGTATAAAGTATTGATTTTGGTCGACGGTAACTATCTATTTTTCTTCTGGTGAGTATCCTTTCTCGACTTTTTTATAGATGAATACCCTTTAAGGCTCGATATGTGATCTATTACACTTTCAATTAACAAGTCAATCGCCCCTTTTTCGCAACAAATAAGAATGAAAATGATACTATACGGTCGAATAACTGTCAATGTTATGTTATTTTGGGTTTTGTAATCCTTTTTTTAAATTACTCTTTGAAAAACGTCAGAGTATATTAAGATCACTAAACTTCACGTTATGACATACTTCATTTCATTATCGTGAGCAATGGCATTTGAAAAAGCTGCCTCCTGTAAAATACAGGCCATAGTGTTGAAAAACTAAATGGTCAAGGGACTCTTTGTGAACACTACTATGTCAAATGAAGGTGATTTCCGTTCCAGGCTACTCGCTTTCCAGTGGGCGAGCGACGAGCCGCTTCCTGCGCTGACGCTCCGTGCAGGGTCTCGTC
>NZ_JBNNMG010000079.1:0-22782 GCF_050272555.1 Lysinibacillus sp. NPDC047702
TTGAACAAATCAAAAATGAGTTACAAGTAGCTTAGGGTACCTGTCATTGATTCGCGTATGGTAATTTTTGTATTTAAAAATGCTCATTTAGAGTACTACTCTATTATTCCCTATTAATACGGACAAATAATATGAATCGTAGCCATCTACGCTTCTATTATATATAATGCGAATATCTACATTAGTTAATTTTTAAAAAGGTAGTTGCTCTATAGTCACTACAACATCATTCCTTTTATTTAAACATCTTTAGTCATAACCATCATCTTTTGGAATGACTTCGGTACTTCATAGAAATTACTGTAACTGTTTGTTGCCATTCTATCACCATCTGACATACCTATCACATAGTAGTCTTGATTGAACTTGAAAGAAATCAGATCGTAACCCTTTAGAGCATTAAGGTATTTAATCATTGTGCGTCTTGGTAGACCTGCTTCAACACTTAGTTTCTCGTAAGAACATCATAACCATTTCTAAAAATGTCATGCTTATGCTTCAACCAACTATACAAATAGAAGCCTATTGTGCCAATTTCTCCCGACAATCGCATTTGCTCTTTGACAATCATTAAAGCTGAATGAGCGCTAATGCGATTGCCTTTTAATCGAACAGAATTAACATCTACCACAATGGATGGCGCTATAATAAATGGCTCGTCATGCTCATTCTTAGCCAAATCAAATATCCCTGTTCTTTGCTTATTTTTGGACATAAAAAAACCTCCAATCTAAATAAATTTAGTTAGAGGTAAAAAATTTCGGATATTCCTATTTGTTTTATTCCAAGTTTTTTCCCTAATGCTTACTTCGCTTTTTCCGCTACACCCAATACATCATTCTCTTCAAGGAACTTCGTATTGAATTGCGCCGATTTGAAAACGTCATTGTTCATCAATGCTTGGTGGAATGGAATTGTTGTATTGATACCAGGACCAGATACTTCAAATTCGCTTAGCGCGCGGTTCATTTTCGCAATCGCTTCTTCACGTGTGTCTGCATGAACAATAAGTTTTGCCACCATTGAATCGTAATACGGTGGGATTGTATAGCCAGCATAAACTGCAGAATCAATACGTACACCATAGCCGCCTGGCGTTACATACGTATCGACAGTACCAGCTGAAGGCATGAAGTTTTTATATGCATTCTCTGCATTAATTCGGCATTCAATTGCCCAACCATTTAATTTTATATCATCTTGTGTAAACGGCAGTTTTGCACCAGATGCAATTTTTAATTGTTGTTGTACAAGATCTACACCAGAAATCATTTCTGTTACTGGGTGCTCTACTTGGATACGAGTATTCATTTCCATGAAGTAGAATTTATCTTCTTGATAGTCATAAATAAACTCGATTGTTCCAGCGCCTTCATAGTTACAAGCTTGTGCCGCTTTAACAGCAGCCGCTCCCATTTCAGCACGACGTTCAGAAGATAGAGCTGGAGATGGAGCTTCCTCTACTAATTTCTGCATACGACGTTGAACTGTACAGTCACGTTCACCTAAATGTACGACATTCCCATGACCATCTGCTAATACTTGGATTTCACAGTGACGGAAGTACTCGATGAATTTCTCTAAATATACGCCAGGGTTACCGAATGCTGCAGCAGCCTCTTTTTGCGTAATTTCGATGCCTTTCACAAGATCTTCTTCTGTACGAGCTACACGGATCCCTTTACCGCCACCACCAGCAGTTGCTTTGATGATAACTGGGTAACCGATTTTTGCAGCCCATTCTTTACCTGTTTCGATGTCTGGAACAATACCAGTACCTGGAACAAGCGGAACACCTGCTGCTTCCATTGTAGTACGGGCAACGTCTTTAATACCCATAATTTTAATGGAATCAGATGAAGGACCAATAAATTTAATGCCAGCATTTTCACAAGCTTCAGCAAAATCAGCGTTTTCAGATACAAAGCCGTAACCTGGGTGAATACCATCAGCACCCGTTTTCTCTGCTACGCTTAGTAAAGCCGGGAAGCTAAGATAAGAATCTTTGGATAGCTTTGGCCCGATGCAATATGCTTCGTCTGCTAATTTCACATGTAATGCGTCTGCGTCTGCTTCAGAGTATACGGCAACAGATTGAATGCCTAACTCTTTACAAGCACGAATGATACGCACAGCGATTTCGCCGCGGTTTGCAATTAAAACTTTTTTCATGGTTTGCACTCCTTACTCAGCTTTTACAAGGAATAATGGTTGTCCGTATTCTACTAATTCGCCATCTTTAACAAGTACTTCAACGATTTCCCCTTGAACTTCTGCTTCAATTTCGTTGAATAGCTTCATAGCTTCTACGATACAAACGATTGTTTCGTTACCAACTTTGTCACCCACTTTAACATAAGCTGGTGATTCTGGATTTGGAGACTGGTAGAAAGTACCAACCATAGGCGATACAACTTTATGTAACGATGGGTCGTTAGCTGCTGGTGCTGCTGCTGGAGCTTCTTCAGCTTTCGCTGGAGCTGCCGCAGGAGCTGCTGGTGCAGATTGTTGTACAACAGGGGCTACTACTTCTTTTTTCGGTGCTACAGTTTCAGTAACAACAACACCATTCTTTTTTAACTTAACTTTTGCGCCATCTACTTCATACACAAACTCGTCAATTGAAGAAGAATCTACTAATTTAATGATTTCACGAATTTCTTGAATTTTGAACATTTCTAACTCTCCTTATGAAATAAAATCTACTACAAGCACTATTCTATATTTTTTTCGAACAATTTGAAATAGTTAAATGAAAATTAAGTAAATATGAACAAAATAAAAGGCTTTCCTTTACTAAACGAAAGCCTTTTCATTGCACTGATATATAACAATGACTAATAAATAAACAGAATATTCCTTTTTTTCTTTATCTTTTAATAGTTATTAGCACTGAATTTTACTTGTACATCATTTGCGCCTTCCCACTCCGTTCTTACTAAATAAATGATTTCATTTGCTTGAGATTTTGATAGCTCTTCCGCCATAACTGTAACAGATACTTTGCCACCGTCTGCTTTTACAAACGCATCGGAGTAGCCTAAAGATTTAATTAACATTTCTAGCATTGCTTCTGCCGATTCTTGTTTAATAAGACTATCAATGTCATTAAATGCTTGATTTTTTTCATCTGCAGTGTATTCTTGAGAAGCAATCTTCTGCGTTAATTGTTGACGAAGCTGGCTTCTTTCATCACTAACTTGCATGCGCATTTCTTCAAACAAATGGCTAGGTGAGGAAACTTCCTGCGTCAAATCCTCTTTCGTAGCCTCCTGATCTGTTACACCTGTTACGGCAGTTTGCTGTAAAGTATCATCTGTAAAAATAGTTAGTCCATTAAATTGTTTTGCTGGATCAACCAAATAATACACTGAAATTACTGCTACTAGACTTAATAATGTCATAAACCAAACTGTTCTTCTACGTACGCGCATTTACTTTTCCTCCTTATTTTCCATTGGAACAATAATTATCCGATGAATCGGTAACTGCATCACTTGACTGACAACCGCACGAATCTCATTTTTCACAAAGATATCTTTTGCACCTTCTGAAACAATGAGCAGCCCTGTTACTTCTTTCGTACTTTGCTCAGTCCCTCGAAAATATTGGCTAAATAGTTTATTTTCGTCCTTCTCATCAGTCATCTCTCCATAATAAAAATATACTTTAACCTCCCCAACACCTTGCATTGCTTTCAGTGTCTGTTCCAGTTTTTCTTCATTGGTTGTCGGTGTTGCTTGATTATTTGTAGAATTCGTTTGATACATGGGTAAAATGATGAAAATTCCTACGGAGGCGGCAATAAGCATTAAGATCATAAATGACGTTGTTTTTTTTCGAGCCTTTTCCACATCACTTGTACATTGCCTCCTTTCATCTTCTCTTTTTCAAGTGTATGTACGCTTGTTTCTTCCTATGAATTGATAAATGGAATCTTTAATAGCAATTGCAAAAATACTAACGTAATCACCAGTTTTGTCAGTGAAATTATTTCTTTATCATCTGTCAAAAAGACAAATATCTGACATACAAAGAGCAATGCCAATAAAAGAATCAATCTATCTCCCCCCGGCCATAACTTGTACAAAAACGATGAGGAAAAAACAAGAAAACATAAATGAAAAAGCAATTAAAAATGATACTGCACATAACGTAAATAGAGATTTACTAACGTGATCTAGTAATCTGCAAATATCATCAAAAGCAATCGGCTCTAAAATAGCTGCCAGTAATTTTAACGAGTAAGCACTGATAACAAGCTGTAATGTCGGAATAAATGACACAGTAATAACCGCTATAAAGGCACTAATACTACTAATAGAAGAGGAAAATTGTGTCATATGCTGGAACATTGAAAAACTATCAACAATAAAAGAGCCAACCACTGGAATATTTTCTTCAATTAATTTTTTGACAGGCTCTGCAACCGCTGCATTCACACTAAATGCCGCTACACCGCTCGCTGACATTAAAATAATGTAGCAAATAACAGATGCAGAGACGATGCTCATAATGGTAAAACGGATCAAATCAGCAATTCTTGTAAAGGAAATTTCTTTCACAATGACACTACATACATCAAATACAATGGCAAATAACACGCCTGGTATCAGCCACTTACTACTAACTATTGTTAGGACTTGTACAAAAAAAAGTAAAAAAGGCTGCCAGGAAGCAATTGCCGTAATACTACTTGATAAAAGAAAGCTTGAAGTAAGGATGGGGTAAAATGCTGTAAATATGTGGGCAAGTCCCTGTGCTATTTCATCAATTAGTTGAAATGACTTCACTACTACAGGTCCTATTGTTGCGAGCACAATCAGGAAGAATAGTATTCTTGTCCCTTTTTCGAATGTAGGTAATAGCATATTTATGATTAAAATAATGACGACATACCCACACAGGGTGAGCGTCATCTTCAGCAAGAGAAAAAATGGATCAATTAAAAATGACAGTATCTGCTCCTGCATGATCTTCGCCCCTTAGTTTAGCCGTTGTAAAATAGCTGACACCTCCTGTAAAACAGCCAAAAATTCTTTAAACCAATACAATAAAATAACAATTTTAACCCCATCAATCACTATGTTTCCGAGTACTTTATAATTGTGCTCTACAAGTAACATTGACATCCATTGCCCCACATAAAAAAGACTGGCACTTACAACAATCGCTTTTGCATATGGTAAAATAGCCAACGTCTCGAGCAGCTGTTTGATGAACGGCAATAAGAGTGTCGAGAACAACATACCGAACAATAAAAATGAAAACATTACACTAATTAGCGCATGGAGTGGCTGTATGACTTCTTTTATAAGTAATAATAAAAGCAGCATGACAACAGCTACGATGACAATTTCCATCTACACTTACCCTGAAGAGGTCAACCATTGAAAGAATGTAAGGATTTCATTGAAAAATAGACGTAAAAATCTCAACAATTCCGCTGTCATGTATAAATAAGCAATGAAAAAGAGGAAAAACGAAAATTCTTTTTTTCCTGTTTGGTCAAAGAAAACATGAAGAAGCGCAACTACTAGTCCCACTCCAGCGACTCTTAATACGTCTTGTAATTCCATGCATACGCCCCCTCGTGTACAGCAATATATGTTGCAACCAATAAAAAAAGACCTCTATACATTTGTATAGAGATCTCAGTTTTAAGGACGTGTTGTTCTACCGTTTTAAACGGTGAACAACACATCAATATAATCATAGTAATTTTTCAATAATGTTTTTCACAGTGCCTGTCTGTTTTACTAAATAGCTATTTTCACCCATCCACATAGATAGATATTCAGCATTCCCCTGTTCCGCACTTTCTTTACGAATCGTTGTCGTTAAATGATTTTGCAAAGGATAGGGAGCTACAGGTGCATCTTTCATACGTTCTGTAAAATCATTCGCTAAGCCTCTTGCTGGTTTTCCTGTAAATGCACGAGTAATAGTCGTTTGCTGTGCTTCTGATTGGAGTACAGCATTTTTATAGAGCGGTGAAATTTCACACTCATCTGCCACTAATAAAGCCGTGCCAATTTGAACTGCCTGTGCACCGCTGGCTAAAGCTTTTTCCACATCTTCTTTCGTGACAATTCCCCCTGCAGCAATAATAGGAATTGAAATTTGTCCAACTACTTGCTGCAATAAGTCATGCAATGTAATTAATTGCATAGGTTCAGTGAAGGAGCCGCGATGACCTCCAGCCTCACGACTTTGCAGAACTACAGCATGCATCCCCTCCTGTTCTACACGCTTTGCCTCTTCTAACGTAGTGGCTGTACCAATAACAAATACCTTATTGTCCTTTAAACGTTGAATAACAGCTGCAGAAGGTATGCCAAATGTAAAGGAACAAACGGCAACATTTTCATCAAGAATAGCTTGCACTTGTCCTTCAAATACTTCCTTGGACATAACACTTTGTACAGGTGAAAGACCCAGCTCATCATAAAATGGTTGTAAGGCCATACGAGCTTTTTGAAGGACTTCGATATCAATACGTGGATCTTCCTGAACAAATAAATTCACAGCAAAGGGCTTCTTTGTAAGCTTTTTTACTTCCTGGATAAAACTTTTTGTTTGCTCTCCATTTAAATAACCCGCCCCTATCGAGCCTAAAATTCCTTCCTCCGCACAGGCAGCAACAAATTTTGGTGATGTTACACCTGCCATCGGTGCTTGAATTATTGGATAAGATATCCCTAATGTTGTTTGTAGCATAGCACTCACTCCTCACGTTTATTGTAACATTTCTGCCATGTATGACCATAAATCGTATGATAGAAACAATTGCAAGGCTAGTAAAAAAACGTACAACGCCCCTATCGAATGTCACAAAAAACAGTTTTTTTTGCTTTATATGTATAAAAAACAAATAAAAACCTACTCTTTCGCTTATAAAAGAGCAGGTTTTTTAAAGGCATTACGCACGAGAAACGTATGAGCCTTCTTCTGTATTGATAATTAACTTATCACCTTGGTTAACGAAGAATGGCACTTGTACAATAAGTCCTGTTTCAAGTGTAGCAGGTTTTGTACCACCTGAAGCTGTATCTCCTTTGATACCAGGCTCTGTTTCTGTTACTTCTAGCTCTACAGTGTTTGGTAACTCAACACCTAGCATTTCACCTTGGTATGATTGAATATAAACTTCCATATTCTCTCTAAGGTATTTTAATTCATATTCAATAGCATCTGAAGCTAGTTCAGTTTGCTCGTACGATTCTAAGTCCATGAACACATGCTCGTCACCTTGTGCATAAAGATATTGCATTTTACGATTGTCAATTTGTGCTTTTTCAACTTTCTCGCCAGCACGGAATGTTTTCTCATTCACTGAACCGTTACGAAGATTACGTAATTTAGAACGTACAAACGCAGCACCTTTACCTGGTTTAACGTGTTGGAAATCTAACACGCGGTATAATTGGCCATCTACAATAATTGTAAGTCCTGTACGAAAATCATTTACTGAAATCATTTGTGTTCCTCCAAATTTTATAAAATAATAAGCTCTTTTGACGAATGTGTTAACAGTTCATTACCAGTCTCTGTGATTAAGATATCATCCTCAATACGGACACCACCGATACCTGGTAAATAAACTCCTGGTTCAATCGTTACAGCCATCCCTGGCTCTAACACCGTATCTGAACGTATTGATAAGCCAGGACCTTCATGTACTTCAAGACCAATTCCATGTCCTAATGAATGACCAAATGCCTCACCATAGCCTTTTTCTTTAAGGTAATCACGTGCAATCGCATCTGCTTGGATGCCTGTTAGCCCAGGACCTACCTTTTCAAGTGCTAATAGCTGAGAAGCAAGGACTGCATTATACATATCCACTAATTTTTCAGATGGCTCGCCAACTGCCACAGTACGTGTAATATCCGAAATATAGCCATTATACAGTGCGCCAAAGTCTAATGTGACAAAGTCGCCTTTTTCAATTACTTTATTCGTTGCAACGCCATGCGGTAATGCTGAACGAAGGCCAGATGCAACAATAGTATCAAATGAGGACTGGGTTGCTCCTTGTTTACGCATGAAAAATTCTAATTCATTCGAAACCTCAAGCTCTGTTTTACCAGGCTTGATGAAGTCTAAAATATGTGTAAATGCGTGATCAGCAATTTCACACGCAACCTTAATAATATTAATCTCTTGTTTCGTCTTAATCAAGCGAATTTTTTCAATTAGCCCAGAAATCGGCACTAAATCAGCTTGAATCTTACTTTTATATAGCTCATATGTGCCATAGCTGACAGTATCTTTCTCAAAGCCCAGTAGTTTAATACCCATGTTTGTTACTTGCGTTGCAATTTCTTCAATAATCGTTGCCTCGTGCTTTACAATTCGGAAATCTTGTACTTGTGCAGCCGCTTGCTCTGTATAACGGAAATCTGTGATAAACACAGCATCATTTTGAGACACAATCGCTACGCCCGCTGTACCTGTAAAACCAGTCATATAACGACGGTTGTACCCGTTTGTAATTAAAATGCCATCGATGTTTTGTTCTTGAAGTGTCTTACGTAGCTTTTGCAATTTCAACATAATCAATTCTCCCTCTCAATAAATGTGCGTAGTGCCAGTTCATAGCCCTTCGTACCTAGTCCACATATCTGACCAAGGCATGCCGGAGCAAGATAGGAATGATGACGGAAAGCCTCGCGTTTATGGATATTTGAAATATGTACTTCGATAACTGGCACAGTGATTCCAGCAATGGCGTCATGTAACGCGATGCTTGTATGGGTATATGCTCCAGGATTAAAGATAATTCCATTATATTTTTCGTCCTCTGCTTCTTGCAGCCAATCAATCAGTACTCCTTCATGATTAGACTGACGAAAATCGACAGTAGCACCAAGAGACGCCGCAAGATTCTGAACATTATTTTTCACATCATCTAATGTTTCATGTCCATAAATTTGTGGCTCTCGTTTACCCAGTCGATTTAAGTTAGGTCCATTCAAACATAATAACTTCACGCATCTTCGCCTCTTTCTATGTACTTGCCATTTATTTTATCATACACAACGTATACATCAACTAATTTCCTTTCTGGGCTGTATGTTCTTTCTGATGAAAATTCGCTGTTTCAAGCAAGAAACGTAAAAGACAAATAACGACCACCATAAAGGGAATCGATAATTTCTTAAAGGAAGAAAGATGCATAGGTAAATCAAGAACAACCCATTCTAATGTAATTGTCACCAATAGTCCAAGTAAAAATGAAGATAGAACTGCTGGAATAATATAGACATATCTCAACAATATAAATAACAAAAACCCTATGATAAATAGACATAAAATCAGAAAACTCCAATGAAAGAGTTTTGAGCTATCCTCAAACAGCTCCCATTTCTTATAAAAGCCTACTGGACTCCATTTAATAAGATGAAAGTAATGTAAGCCCTTTAAGCACAATGCTAAAACAAGGGCACTGACAAGGGAAGTGATACTAGCTATTTTCAAGTAAAAATCCTCCTAATTAATATGCTTGATTGATTTTTTAGTTGTTCATCATTTCCTTAATTGTACGAATAGTGTAGCCATATAGAAATTTTACTATGCGTAACTCTAGAGGTTTTTCATTAAATTTAGTACAATGGTACAGTTGAAATATATATAGAGAGTGGTGTTAGCCTTGAGCAATTCACCTGTATACGGGGGACAAGCACAATTAGAAGGTGTAATGTTCGGAGGAAAGGAACATACGATTACAGCCATTCGCCGTAACGATGATTCCATTGATTATTATCATTATAAAAAAGTTCAAAAACCTATTTTACAAAAGTTAAAAAAAATTCCATTTGTACGCGGAGTTGTGGCGCTGATTGAATCAGCTGGACTAGGCTCTCGTCATATGCAATTTTCAGGTGATCGTTACGATGTTACACCTGGTGAAGAAGAGGAGAACAAAGAGGAAGGCTCTAAGCTGCAAATGATTTTAGGCGTTGCAGTTGTTGGTATACTTTCCTTTTTATTTGGAAAATTCGCCTTCACACTAATTCCTGTATTTATAGCGGACTTTTTCTCAAAATGGATTGAGGGGAAAACTGGACAAATTCTACTGGAAAGTGGCATTAAGCTATTTTTACTATTAACCTATTTATATTTTATATCGTTAACTCCTATTATTAAAAGAGTATTTCAATATCATGGTGCAGAACATAAGGTGATAAATTGCTATGAAGCTGGTATGGAAATAACAGTGAAAAATGTACAAGCTCAATCACGTTTGCATTATCGCTGTGGTAGTAGTTTTATGCTGTTCACTGTCTTTGTCGGCATGTTTTTATATTTCTTCGTGCCTACTGACCCTCTCTGGTTACGTATTGTAGACCGAATTTTATTAATTCCTGTTGTGCTTGGTATTTCTTTCGAGGTACTGCAAGCTACAAATGCATGCCGTAACCTCCCTGTGTTACGCTTCCTTGGCTATCCTGGCTTATGGCTTCAATTACTAACAACTCGTGAGCCAAAGGACGATCAAGTGGAAGTAGCGATTGCTTCCTTTAATATGCTGCTGCAAGTGGAAAAACAGCCAGAAATTGCAGCTACACTAAATCACGACTAAAATAAAGGGCAGTTCAAACTAGAGAACGATCTAGTTTGAATTGCCCTTTATATCTAGCCTCGCATCTTACGTTTGAATAGTAGGATCGCAATTGTAAATATGACAATTGTATATCCTACGACAATAACAAGTGGTATGAAAGCAGCCGCATAACTTGTGCTTTGAACTGCACGTGCTGCATTCACGGCATGCACAAATGGTAAAAATTGTGCAATTGCTTGAAAAGTACCACCAATCATATCAGGTTCGAACCAAGTTCCGCTAAACCAGGTTGATACATTCACAAATATCGCAAAGATACCGCCAACCTGTTTATCCGTAAAAATTGTCCCGAATAATAAGCCTAAGCCAATATAAAATAAGGAAATAATTATAAGTACCCCTACCATAAATAGAATAGAGCTATCCAACGGCAGCCCTAAAAACATGGCAGCGAGCAAACACAATATAATTTGTATGAATGCGATTGGTAGTAAAGGCAGGACATATCCTAAAATATAATCCCCTGCTGACATGGGAGAGGCAAAGATGCGCATTAAAAAGGATGAGCTTCTATCCTTACCAAGTAACATTCCCGAAAAAAGAGTAAGAAAGGAAAAACTAAAAACAATAACACCTGGAGTTAGGTTACTAATTTCATAGAAAGCAAATGGCATATTTTTTTGCATAACTGAAAATAAGCACATAAGTAGGATCGGTAAGCCTAAGCCAATTAACAGTGTTACTGGATCACGAACGATTTCCTTATGATTTCTTGCCGCAAATACATTAGCTCTCAACATAAGCCCTCCTCTGTATATGCTAAAAATATTTCTTCCAAGGATGGTTGTTTTGTTTCATGCATCAATTGCTGAATTGTGCCAAGCGCACAAAGCCTACCGTGATGCATAATGCCTACACGATCTGCAAGCATCTCAACCTCTTCTAAATAATGAGTTGTTAAAACAATCGTTACTTGACCCTTTAATCCACTTAGGATTTTCCATAAATCACGGCGCGCACGTACATCCAAACCTAATGTAGGTTCGTCCAGAAAAAGTATTTTAGGATTTGACATCATAGCCATTGCGATGCTTAATCGACGCTTAAATCCACCTGATAGTGTTTTGGCCTTGTCGTTCTGACGTGGCGGAAGGGCAAACAATTTCATATATGCATTAGCCCGTTCCCTTGCCTGTGTTTTAGAGCACCCATAAATCCGTCCCATAAAAAGTAAATTTTCAAATACTGTTAAATTTGGTGCAACCGCTGTTTCCTGCGGAGAAACATTTATAATCTTCTTTGCCTCAACCTGATGATGAACGATACTTTTTCCATCCAACAGAGCATCACCATCTGTTGGCAGCAGAAGTCCACAAAGCATTTTTATTGTGGACGTTTTGCCTGCTGCATTTTGACCAAGAAGTGCGAAAAATTCTCCTTGCTTTATGCTGAATGTTAACTGATCCACAACTACTTTTTCGTGGTAACGTTTGGTTAGTTCCTTTATTTCAATTGTCATGCAACTCACCTTCCTTTTTTAACATAGCATTAATTTGTTCAATATCACGTTTTGAAAATTTATATTGCAATAGCCATGTCATAATATATGTTCCTAAAAAACTTGCAAGCAAGGAGAACACATTCGCCATCGTTTTCGGCATCCATAACGTCATAACAATAGGTACCCAAACAATTGCCGTTACAGCAAAATGCACGATATATTGCTGTAACATCCCCCATCTAGCTATTTCAAAAAATCGTGCAGCTAAGGCAAATGTTATCCCAATCAACCCCGTCATCAACATCTGTGCAATAATGGCCATTGCTTCATTAGGAAAATATGCTTGAAATTCTGGAACAACCCAAGCATAGCCCTTTTGTTCTATCCCCATTGCTACAAAAAATTGTACTAATAATCCAAGGATAACACCGATTACAAATCCTCCTACAATACGTATCAGTATGTCTTTATGCATATATTTTCACCTCATAACCCTAACTGCTTTTTGATTTTTGCGACGTAGCGCCTTGAAGCATATGTATGGATACTTCCTTTTAGTTCAACACCAATTGTCCCGGTTTTGCTAATATCCATGCGTTTTATCATGTGTCGGTTGACAATTTCAGCATTTGAGATTCGTACAAACATCTGCGTATTTAACCTTTCCTCCAGTTCATACAAGCGCATGCGTACCGTATAAATTCCGTTTAATGTTTGAGCAAATACCTTCTTTTGTTCCGTATATATGCGGATGATATCCTGACAATCGATAAACTCGACACCTCTATCTGATAACACCGATAATGTATGGATTCCAGCTGAAGAAATACAATGCAGAAGATGCTCAATTTCATCTGTCATCTCTGCTGTATGAATTGTAACCTTTGGCTCTATACATTTAGGGTCAATGGAAACTTCTACCTTCAATATCATCACAGTCCTTTCTAACGCCTTCACTATAAATTTTTCCTTTAACAATGTAAATAAATTTTCGACGACTGGTCATTTTCCGAGGATAACTGGTTCAGTAACTAAATGGTCTCTATCAGCCTTGTGATGAAAGTCTGAAATGAATTTAATAAATCTTGTTAAAAGAGAAAAGCGTGTTTTGAATTGATCAAAACACGCTTTTTCTATACTTAATTGTTATAAAAAAGTTTGATGATTTTTGTGATCCTTGCTTATTTAAAGTTCTCTTTTAATTTAATAATGAACATATAGCATTACCCTATTTCAACTCTTATTCACTAATAATATTAATAATTTTCTGCTGAGCATCCATGGCTTCAGGGATAGGCATTGCAACAAACACATGATTCATTTTAGGATAAACAAAGGTAGTAATTTCAATTCCTTGTTCTGTTAGTAGTTCATCAAATTTTATTGCATCTGGATATAAACTTTCATGTGTTCCAATGAAATGAGTCATCTTCCCAAGTCCTTTAAAGTCACCGTAAATTGGACTAATCAACGGGTCCTTTAAATGTTTATCAGCTGCCCAAATCTTTGTAATGACTTCCATTCCCTCACTAGCTAGCATCGGGTCCTTTTCCTCATACTCAGGTATAAGAGGATTTTCTAAACCCATATCAACACATGCAGATAGTAAAATAAGATCTTTTGGTTGTGATAGATCATTCCTCTTCAAAAGTTGGACCAGACCAAGTGCTATATTTCCGCCTGCTGAATCTCCTATGATGGTCAATTGATGGGAGCTTTCAACAGTTCCAAGAATTTCTTTATATAAGTCTAGGATTTTTGGGTAAGTATCTTTATAGCTAAAATGTGGTACTTTAGGATAAATGGGTGCAATAATTTTCGCATTTAACGATTGCGCTATTTTATCCATGAGCATCCAGTGTAAATTTAAAGGTTGATTCGTCCAAGCACCACCATGTATATAAAGAATAACTTTTTGATTCATAGACTTTTGGTCATTTAAAGTGAAGACCTGCATATCCTCAAAGGTTTGCTCCATCATATCACTTAAAAATTTAACATCATCACCAATCACATAGGGCTGAATATTTTCAGTTCCCCTTTGCTTTATGAACTGCTTTGTATTTTCAATACTAGAAAAACTTATTTTATTACTTTGGGAAATTAACAATTTTTCAAATTGAACACTTTCTTCAGAACGATCTCCATTAAAAATTTCTACACTCATGTTTCTCTCTCCTTTAAACATTTTGTTTTATAACACGATTGGTTTGATGTATGAGAAATCTTAACAAGGTCTTAAATTTAACAAAGGATTTTAGTTTCCTTCCAAATTTTCTTAAGATAATTTTCTATACCTTTCACCTTTCCGTCAAGTTGCTGGTTCAACAATGTGGCTCAATTATTGAACAAAGAAGTACTCAACAAAATAGATCTTTTTATCAGACTTTATTTTAATTCCACATTTTGAAGTATACTCCTTCAAAATCCACGATTTTTACTGATGAGAATAAAAAAATGCCTATCCGCTCTAATGGCAAGATAATTTTGGTTGGGAATAAAGTTTTTAGCTTACAACGATTAAGAGCATTAACGAGTCTGCCACGGTTGATAGCAGAGCAGAGTAAGGCATAACAAAAGGACTTGTAGTGAATTTTACGCACAAGTCCTGTGGTTGATGTGTAGTGAAGTGTTATTTCGAATGTTGAATAGTCAACAATAGACTACGATTAATATGACCATTGTCTTTAACCATCAAATAAAACTATGATATGAGAAGATGAAACACCATTTTGTTAGTATTTCCCACTCACAGTAATTAGGTAAGCACGACCACCATTGACCATCGGATAATCTCAATTACCACTACCATTTTCAATATGCAAAGATATAGAGTTCATAGCTGACAACAACTGTCTACCTTCAGGTGTATTGGAATTTAACTGCGTTTCACTAGAGCTTAAAAAACAAATAAATACTACTTTTGAACCTGTATGTATTTCTACTGTCTTTCGCACTGTCGAAGCATATCGTTATTTTTTTATGATAAATGAAGTATTTATTTTTTCCTTGTAATTTAGGGAAGTAACTCTACTTTTACCTTTAGTTTTATATCCATAGGAAAACCTTCCTCTTGTACAAGGTTAAATTCAAGCATCAACGCAAGTCCTAAGCTTATTAAACTAAAGCTTCTGTCTGTTGAACATTAATTTCTAAATAATACGATATTTACGTGAAAATTGCGTGATAACCAAAATAATCGTTAACCCAACAACGAGATACCACATTATATGAAAAGGAACTATGAATATTAATACACCAAATAAAATAGCTGTTAAAGTGCTATCTGTAATTGATTGTATACTCGTAAATTTATCTTTAATAAAATAATATAAAGTGAACGGTATTGCTAAAGTAAATATCGGAATATAAATTGTTATAATAGATATTTTAATAAGGGATATTGAAAGTACTGCTAGTACGAAGCCTATTGACGTAGTAAGAGTTCTTCCTACAAATGCTTTACCTGAAAAATAGCCGTATAGCAGAATAAACATAATCGTTAAACTCGCACAAATCCCCGTTATTAAAACAAATGAATGGCCTATGACGAAAGCAGACATTGAGAAACAAACTAAAGAAACGAATGGCAACAGCAATATTGAAGGGCTTTGCACTTTTTCTATATTCATTACATTTGTAAAACCTACAAGTAATAATAAAGTAAATGGAATCGTCAAATATCCTAATTCAAAGTGACTACCTAGATTAATATGACTAACCTCAAGTCTGCCGACCATTATTATTACAAGTGATGCACAAATTTGACCAATCATCCCCCAAATGCTTGATAATTTAAAAGCTTGCGTAAGCTTATCTGTCATTACAATTAAAACGATGCCAATTAATAAAGCTAAATATAACAAATTTTCCCCTCCCAAAATAATTCTTTAGAAATACTCAAAGTTAAATATTCCTATCTGTAATTATATAACACATGTAAAAAATAACCAAATATAATAATAAAAGTGCGTTAATCTACACTTCATTAACGCACCTTTTCTTCACTTAAGTATAAAATTACATCCACAAGTATTTCAATAAAACAATCTTTATTTAGTCAAATGTCGTTAACTCTTCTGAAACAGAATTTAAAAAATCTTGCTCAAACCTATATATGTGTTTACCTTCAGTACTATTTATTATGATTGCGTCTGATATCATTCCATCACTTAAAGAAACTGATTTTATAGAATTAATTTTTATTTGATTCTCTACCAATGAATCAAGCGAGATATTGGCTTCTATTTGAGTAAACAGCTCTTTTAATTGTGTTGGTGGAATCTCGTTTTCTGTTTTATTCAAAATCGCATTCATTAGATTTAATAGATCTTCTTCATCTAAGCTGATTCCCTCTCCAACTGTAGCAGCCATCATTAATGACACAATTTCTTCTCCATTGAAACGATGAGATCCTTTTTCGAAGTCAAATGCCACTTGTGATATCGCTCTTACTCGAATATCTTCTGGCAAGTCGTAATCTATCCCATTCACGGAATCAATTAGCGTTGAAATAGTTTCTAAATCGATCACTGCATAATAATCAATTGGTAAATCTAATAGTTTTGAGACAGCTGTTCTTACATTTTTAGTACCGCCAAAACTATAAGCAAATAACAATTTATCGTACAAAGGGGTCCCATCATTGTTATCCGCTACCTGTACATACGTATCCATAGGGAGCGATACAACTTTCATCATCTTTTTATCTTTATTATAAGTAAGTAAAAGATTAAGATATATTCGATTATCCATCTCTTTCGACTTCACCGTAATTAAAGTGGTTAAAAATTCAGCTTTCTTAACTTCTGGTTCACTTGCAACATTTGTGTTAGATTTTTCATTAAAGCTTCCAGTAAGAATCGATGGCATAAACAAAAATATACACAAGCCTACTACTAATAAGGAAACTGTCAGTGGAGCGAATTTTTTTGAAGAAGAAACAAGAGATTTCTTTTGCGTATTATTATTCTTCTCCAGTTTATGAATTCGTTCAAATACTTCAGTACGGTCTTCTTTCGTAAATTTTAGTTCTTGTTCAGACATTTTATTTAATTTATCTCTTAATCGTTTATCTTCCATTAAGTTCTGCCTCCTTTATCATCGACTCTAATCTTTGTTTTGCTCTTCTTAATCTAGTTTTCACTGTATTAACTGAAATATCCAAAACTATGGCAATTTCCTCTGTGTTTAATGAGTCATAGTAGTATAGATAAACCACCTCCCGATACACTTTTGGAAGAGAAAAGATAGTATCTTTTATTTCTTCATTATTGTATTTATCGATAACTGTTTTTTCTGTTGATGGTAATATTGACTTTGCTGTTTCATTTATAAAACTTTTAACCTGCACCATTTTGTAATTCCAACTTTTTAAATAATCTTTAGATTCGTTAATTGTTATACGATATAGCCATGTTTTTATTTGTGCGTCAAATCGAAACGAATCAAGATTTTTGTAACATTTGATAAACGTATTTTGAACCATATCCTTAGCAATCTCTGTATCTTTCACATAAGAAAATGCCAATCGTACCAACTCATTACCATATTCAATCATTATCTTTTCTAATATGAAATCTTTTTCTTCTCTGTCCAATCTACTACCCTCCCCTTCAACCTACTTCAAATTCTGCTATTAGACGATTATCAATTCATATTAGGTTCATTTTTAATAAAAATATTTATTTCTACCAAATTTAGATAATCATACAGGCTTATTGATTATAATTTTCTTCACAAAAAAATCAACACACCTCTAGAATTTAATAAAGGTGTGTTGATTTTAAAAAACTTTATTATCAATTTTTTTAATAAAGCTATAGATTGTTAAAGTTTGATCATTTTATGATGCTTCCTCCATAGCCCCCGATTGTTGAATAAGCCAGAAATTATAGCTTTTATTTATCGGTCCATAAAACTTTGTATAAAAATGTGAGTTCAGCTTCTTCAATACCCAAGGGTAGTTCCCCATTTTTGCCTCCAACAGAACTAAGTTCGTTTTTAGTAGTGCCTAGCCATGCTGCTAAATAAACAGGTTTATTTTTTTCTAAAATAACTTTTTCGTTGACTAGCTTACTGAAAGAAGAAGTTGTCATATTATTTGAATAAACCGTTGTAGAATTCCCAGTTGGTGTACCAATGATTAGCTTTAAAAAATGACCTTCATTTTCAACATCACTCATTCCAAAAGAAATGAAGCTGTCTTGATATTTTGTTTCAGACCCATCCCAAGTCTTTAGCAATTCCTCTTTAAACTTACCGTTTTTAAATACCTCCACTGAAAATTGCAATTTATCATCTTTTTTCGGAGTGCCATTCAGCTCGAAAAATTCAATTTGTCCCACACCGGTCTTGCTAATAAGAAGGTTTTCTTTCTCGCTTATGTTATATGGCTCAATGGTTATTTCCGTTGCTAATTGCGATTTTTCCTTTTCTAGAGGTTTTTCTTTTTCTACACTTACACACCCTGTTAACAACAAAGCAAAAATTATAAACAAGTAACGGCTTTTAAAGTGTCGCATTTTTGCCCTCCAATTAATCAATGTTTCATTAAAGTCATTTAATATTTTTCTGGGCGTTCCTGTCTAATTAAGATTTCCATTTATAATCTCCTGTTCTTTTAATAAAAGTAATTAGGTTAAAATTCTTCTTACTCTATAAATGGTACTTTCTTAATGCATAGAATCATTAAGAAAGTTTACACCCAGTAACAAACATAAGTTCAACAAACACCTTCAGTATAGTATACAGTTATAATAAAGAGTTATTATTTCGATTTCAATCGTTGATTATATTATTCGCCTTATTGTGCAAACCGGACTATTTATCCCTTGAGCTTTAAGATACTTTTCAATTCGACCGATGAGTTCTTTATTGATCTAACTTGTACCTTGTCTCTCTATCCAATTCTGCTCTTAAATTTATTAAGAAAGCTTCTTGTTCAAAATATTGTAAGATTAAATTCATAGTCGAAGTCAGGAGGATTTTTCCCTTGATTATACTGTATAATGGTTTCATCTTTATCAAGTGCTTTTACCAAAACAGCTTCCTTTGTTACTCCTTCATTGTACTCTTTACAGATATCAATTATATTATCACCAATTTATTACAGTAACAAGCTTACCAACTTTTTAATTGTAGATAAGAATCGAATCATAACCATGCAGGAAAAGCGATGTCATAACTTTCAATAATCGGCAGCTTTGCTATCTATCATGTATATCTAACTTATTTACCGAGTACCTCTGCCAAAATCGGGATTGAAGAAGAAGAGCCTTTTCTAGATACTGCAAGTGAAGCAGCTTTTGAGGCAACGATAAGTGCAAATTTAATATCAGGATTCTGGGAAATCATGCTAAGAAAATAACCCAAGAAAGTATCACCTGCTGCCGTTGTGTCTTTCACTTTGACTTTATAGGCTTCTTGCTTGTGTACTTGTATATTGTCTCTATATATGACGCCATTTGTACCTAAAGTCAACACAACCTTTAAATTACTATAGTTTGATAGTAAGTGATCGAGTATTCTGTTAGGTGATTTTTCTCCACTAATTTCTCGTCCTTCGATCTCATTCAGTATCAGAAAATCAATTTTTGAAAAATCTAAATTCTTAATAGAATCACTTATTGGAGAAGGATTTAACGCAATGGTTAAACCCTTTTTATAAGCAGCATTGATTAGGTAATCTAGACAGTTTATTTCGTTTTGTAGAACTAGGAAATCATCCGAATTGAAGTCCTCAAGTACTTTATCAATTTGTTCGACAGTTATTTCTTTATTCGCTCCACCATAGAGAAAAATACAATTTTCACCTGTAGGAGTCACTTGAATAATGGCATGCCCTGTTATCAAACCGTCCTCATCTATTCCCTCAACACTAATTCCTTCTAATGCTAATTGTTGTTTTAGAAACAGACCATCTTTGCCAATTTTACCTGCATGAAACACTTGAGCACCAGATTTTGCAAGGGCTATGGATTGGTTTAATCCTTTTCCACCTGGATATTCGTCATAGCTGTCCGAAGATATTGTTTCTCCTTCTTTAACAAAGTGAGGAACTGTATCAATTTCGCCTTGGCGTAATTGCGTCCGGATTTTGAATTGTACCTGTACAATTCATTCCTTTGAAAATCCGTGACATCCGCCGGAGGCTTTATCTTCATTCAGTAGGTGTTTAGACACCCATTGAAAAGGAACTAAAACCGAGAGATGGGAGTCTTCTGCTGAATGAAGATAAACTTTATCAATATTTAATGATCCGAAGTTTAAAAATTTCATCTAAACACCCCATAATGTTAACTTACCAATAATGCTAATAGACGTTTCTTGAATAATTGATTGTCAATGGTCTTACAAACTGTTGCATTAGGAATGTGCCCTGCAAATCCATCAGAAATGGCAAGTTTACTACCGTCATTTATTATCACTTGACCATAGGCAGCAGCTTCTGTAGTACACACATAGCAGTAACATAACTTTTCTTCAAGAACGATTTCATCCCATAACACAACACCCATTGCCACGGCATCTGGTAAATCAACAATATGTTCATTACTTCTTTGTATATTATATTCAAGCAAGGAACGGTTACATTTAACAGAGAACACAGCTTCTTCTTTACCACTTGATAGTAATACATCCATATCGTCCTTATTCAAAGCTGCTTCGCCTAAACATACATCAAATCCAATGATAGTAGTAGGTATACCTGAGTTGAGCATAATACTATATGCCTCTGCATCTACATACACATTAAATTCAGCAACAGGCGTAGTATTTCCAGGGCCAAAGCCAGAAGTGCCCATTGTGTAAATATGCTTTACCTTTTTCATTGTCTCCGGTGCTTTTAAAATAGCAAGGGCAATATTTGTAACAGGACCAGTGGTTACAATTTCGATTTCTCCAGGGTTATTTTCAATAATTTCAAGGATAGCATCTACGGCATGCTTGGTTTCTGGCAAAAGAGTAGGATTTATTAAATGACAATCTCCCATTCCGTCATCACCATGAACATTAACAGCTGTAACTAAATCACGCATATGTGGTTTGCCTGCTCCAACATAAAGAGGTGGCTTTTGACCATTAGCAACTTCGATAGTCATTAGTGCATTTTTTGTTGCCAATTCAACTGGGACATTACCACAAACAGTTGTGATCGCTTCTACTTTAAGACTAGTTGATTTTAATGCCATAATTAACGCTACAGCATCATCACTGCCAGTATCTGTGTCAATAATTAATTTCCTCATAACAAGACCTCCAATTCTTATTTGCCCTGATTATATAATTCAATCTATAATGAAAAAAGGTCAAATGACCAAAAGCGAAAAGAAGGTGAAAATATGGATTTAAAAAATATTGTGAATGATGCACCAGCGCATATTAAGAAAGAATTTATCTATAGAAGACACAAGATAGGTAGCCTTATTATTCACCCACATGAACAAAATAATTATCTTTATATTCTAACTACAGGTAGGGCAGAAGTGTATAGACAAAGTTATGAGGGAGCGATGCTTTCCCTATATATTTATGATTCATATAGTTGTTTTGGGGAAATAGAAATTTTTAATGAAAAAATGAAAACACTCGGTGTTATTGCAAAACAAAATTGTGAAACGATAGCTATCCATAAAACAAAGGTTTATGAATGGATGAAAATCGATTTTAATTTTAATTTTTACATAATTAAACAACTTGCCTCAAAATTAACTTTAAGTTCAGATACTACGGCAAAATTATCATTGCTAACAGTTAAAGATCGTATCTTATTAAGTATACATAATCATTATAAAATCGGTGATTTAGATAACCTTACAAAGCAAATTTTATCAAGTGAGGTCTGTGCACCAATTAGAAGCTTAAATCGTTCAATAGCTCAGTGCATAAATGAGGGCGTTATAAGTTATAAAGATAAACAATTCTCTATAAATTCAATTGAAGAAATTGAAAAATACCTTAAAAATTTTTTATTAAGATAAAATTATGGATAATATTTGTTTTCACTTGGCTACGGTAGACTCTCCTCGTTTTTAGAGTCACTACCAACATTTAGGGGATTTTTCAAGCTTCTTTTAAATATGGTTCTTCTGAAGCTTTGTAATAAAGTTTGATCAAAAACCATCTCACAAACCAGCATTTTTCTATATATAAAAAACTCCATTTTGAAAAAAGATTGATCAAAATGGAGTCTTATATTGTAATACTAAGATTGATTTTTATAAAAAAAGATTGATTATTTTCTTCCTATGATGTTCAACAATCGCGCCCTATAATGGAATAACTGAGTAGTTTCTAATGGCTGGGTTCGTAATATAACAGCCACATTCTAAACTGTACTCGATATAGTAGACACTATAATGTATGGAAGGTCTTCAACAATCACCTCAGAACTGATAAACCACATCTCTTGTCGTAAGGAGATGCAAGTTTAGATTGCTTTTGGTAAATTTTTAATCAATTTTTCCAGTAGCAACTTGGCATAGATTCTTCCATTCGAGGAGGACTTCTCCTTTCGCTAGTTTATTAGTTCTTCAATTTATCCATACGTAATTTTATTTTTTGCTCTAGGATTTTTATTTTTATCAATAATCGATTCAAAGAGCCTATTCATAAGTAAGCCCGTATTCAAATAACGCATATAATCACGTAGCACCTCTCGGTACTATAAAGGTATCAATTAAAGGAGGTGCCTTTCATTGCCACAGCA